>NZ_JASOKQ010000009.1:0-91631 GCF_030216265.1 Corynebacterium sp. UMB0012 | reverse complement strand
CAAACCAATCAACACACAACCATGCACACAAAAAATAAAAAGTACATTGGCACACTATTGAGTTCTCAAACATCATCACCACACAACAACCACACACACTTTGGCATGTAGCTCATTGTGAGCAAAAAGAATTTTGTTTTGTCAGGGCCTGTTTTCCTATCGCCGCTTCAGCCAGGAACTTTTCTGTTCCTGTGGGGCGCTGTCGGTCGCGCTGACTCGTATTAAGTTACACAGCGACTTAAACAAACACAAATCCCCAGGCCAACCCTCCTTTTGAGCGGTTTAATTTATGCCCATCCAAGTGCTCATTCCCCCTCGGTGCGCGTTCGCTCGGCGAATGTAGGCGGGGAACGTCAATGCCCAGGCCGCATAGAAGGCCACCGCCAAGAAAAGCTGGACAACCGCGGGAACCGCCACCTGAGTACACAGAAGGGCCATCCCGGCGATGAGGACCGCATAGAAGGCGAATAGGTGCCAATTCTTCTTTCCCAGAAATTCCAGACTGGCCACTACTGGGGCGCAGGTGGCACTAGGCAGCGCGACGGCCGCAACGAGTTCACCGTCTTTCGCTAGTACTGCGCTGAAGGTTAAGGCGACGACGACAGGGATCAGTCCGAGCACTGCAGTGTGGCGGGCCCAGACGGTACGGCTACCACCAAGCACCGTGTATCCACGAAGGGATACCCGCAAGCTGTGCAAAGCCGCAGCGAGCGCTACCGCTGTCAGTGCCCAGCAGAAACTTCCTAGGAAGCCTAGGACTGGGATTTGATCCTCATACCTGTAGAGAGCAAGACCGATCGCAGGAGCCAAACACGCTGCGCCCCACGCCTTGACCTGGGGGCGATAAATTGCTTGCCCGGCCAAGGTGCGAGGGAACCATCCAAATCCGTTTGAGGGTTGGGAACCGGTCGTGGTGTACCCGACCCGTTTAGGAGTAGCCCTGCGGTACATGGCCCACGCCGCTGCGACGGCATAAATGGGCAATGCCCACCACAACTGCATGGTGAGGGCACCGATAGCTGCCGCTAGTGCGCACAGGGCAACGAGACAGCGGCGATGTTCATTCCAGATTTTCGAGCCTAGCCCCACCAGCTGATACTTCTTAAAGTCTGGTGTCAGGGAAAGTACTAGCGACAAGGAAAAGATCACCGGGAGCACGTTCCACGTTCCCTGCGCCATGACGGGCATGACGAGCAAAGCGAAAAGGAAAAAGGTCCAGCGCCACCAATCGCCTAGGTACCACAGGAGTTTCATGCTTTCTCCTCCAATGCCAGAACTGCGCGCTCCAAAGAGACCTCATTGACACGCAGGCCGTAGGCCTGAACAGTGCGGAAGATGGGGTCGGTGGAGGCGGAGCGGGCGTCGATAAGCACGCGGTTCCCCAAGCCTGTGGTTTCCCTACTGAGCACGCGGAGGTCGAGCTCTTCGACCGCTGCGTTGAGAGCCTCAGATGGACCGGTGAGCTCAAGAATTCCCTCGATGAAGTCATCAATGGGGCCTGAAATCGGACTGTCCCCCATAAGAGCGACGGTGTCGAGGAGACCCGCTACCTCATTGAGGTGATGGGTGGAGATGACGATGGTGCGGCCGTGCTCCTCGCGCAGCACCTGATAGAAAAGCTCGCGGCGCTGTGTGTCGAGGCCCAGATAAGGCTCGTCGAGAAGCATGACCTCGCAGCCAGAAGCAACGGCGAAGATGAAGCCCACCGCAGACTTTTGCCCGCGGGAAAGGGCAGAATAGGCCTTGGCCGGCACGTCGAAGCGAACCAACAACTCATTGAACCGCTCCTCATCCCAGCGCGGCCAGCGCGCCTTACCAATAACGCCCAGCTTTCCGATGCCCCAGGAATCCGGCAGCGGGTTATCAATCCCCATCAAAATGACCCGGTTAAGGACCGATTGCTTGTCAAAGGGCTTTTCCCCGAAGACCGTAATACCGCCAGATTGGATTTGCCCAGCAATCTTGCGCAGGAGCGTGGTTTTACCAATGCCATTGGGGCCTACTAAGCCGTGCGTGAGGCCATCGGCAAAAGTGAAATCTCGTGTTGTAATCATGAGTACATTCCTCGGCTTTCTGCAACGCGATCAAATAGGTCGTGGAGTTGGGCGCGGTTGTAGCCAAGGCGAACGGCTTCATCGACCAGCGGTGCCATGTATTCCGCCGCAAAGTCCGCTCTTCGCCGCTCACGGATAGTCGCCAGGGCCCCTTCCGCCACAAACATGCCGATGCCACGGCGCTTATCCAGCACCCCGATATCCACAAGGAGGTTTATCCCCTTCCGGGCAGTGGCCGGGTTGATGTTGTGAAAATCAGCAAGTTCATTAGTGGAAGGGGCCCTATCCCCCTCACCCAAGGTTCCGTCCACGATGGCGTCCTCCACCAGAGAAGCAATCTGGCGGAAGAGTGGTTGCGTGGAATTGTCCATTGCCCCTCGGTTCGTTGGTTAGTTACTTGTGTAACCAACCATATCGGCAACACCCCACCCCTGCAATACTTCCGAAGAGAAAACTTTTTTGCCGCCACTGCGCTGGGATTTTGCCCAAGGTTATCGACGTTTTGTGACTAATGGGGCACACTGGAAACCACAAAGAATTTTATTTAGAACAATTAGAACGGAACTTAGGAGCCATGCTTGAACGCACACTCGTCTTTGTCGATACCTCTTACTTGCTCGCAAGCTTTTATAACTCGTGGGAAACGGGTGCCCGCGCACAGCTAGAAATCGATCTGCCCGAGGTGGTCAGCACCATGGGCGGGATGATTGAGAACCAACTTGGGACCCCCATCCAGCGCCAATACTGGTATGACGGCATTCCCGATACCGGCCCGCACCGCTACCAGCGCGCACTGCGTACCTGCGAAGGGGTCCAGCTGCGCACCGGTCAGCTCATCGAATGGGGCGAGCGCCGCACCCAAAAAGCCGTAGATACCCGCCTCGTAGCGGACATGGTCATCGCCGCCATGAAGGGACAATTCACCGACTTTGTCCTCGTCAGCGGCGATGCCGACATGATTCCCGGCGCACAAGCAGCCGTAGATAACGGCATCCGCGTACACCTCTATGGATTCGGCTGGGACTCCATGTCCTCCGCACTGCGCCATGCCTGCGATTCCACCACCATCTTGGACCCTCGCGAGGACTTCGCAGACGCTATGGAATTGCAGGTCCTAGAAGGCCCGCTTCCTCCAGTGGTGCGCGAAAATGCACATAAAGAGGGCGAGGAAATGCCCGAACCGGATGAATGCGGCGAGCCCTCAGAGGTGGAGGCAGCCTTCGGCGCCACAGAAAAGCCCACCCCGGCCCCGACGCCCAAGCCGGCTCCGCCCAAGGCGGATGCGGCAGAGGATTCCCCCGCCGAGGAGGACTCCCCCGCGGAGAAGCCGGCGCCCAAGCCATCCATGATGGCACCGCGCCGCAAACTGCGCTCTAAGTATGTGCCGCTGCCGGAAGAAGTATGGAGCTCAGCTGGGTTCCAATCCCCATTCGATGTGGGCCAGCAATACGCCTCGTGGTGGTTCGATAACGCTGCTAGCACCGAGCAGCGAGATCAGGCACATCTACTTTCAGGCGGCGGGCTTCCCCCAGAGATCGACCGCCCGCTGTTGCAGTTTGCCTGCGAAACCCTGCACGAATACACCCTGACCGAAACCCAGCGCGTGAACCTGCGCGATGGATTCCACTCAGGGATTCGTGGGGTTCTGATTAATGTTCGCCGGCAGAATTAATCGCCGGATTCGAGCTCTTTCTTCTTTTTAAGATCCGCCCGGATGGCATCAAGGCGCGCAGTCGCCTTCATGTCATTGCCGGCGGCTTGGATCTCATTAATGCGATCGCCGCCGGTGGCGTGCTGCAATTCCTGTGCACCAAGGGCATCGGCGTAGCGCTTTTCAATCTTGGCACGCACAGAATCAAGAGTAGGTACAGAATCGTCCGGGTTGAGCTGATTCATGGAATCAATAGCCTGGGCGTTCTTTTCTTGCATAGCCGCCTGGTCCGCCTGAGCCTCCAGCTGGCTAACTTGCGCTAGTTGTTCCTTCAAGCGCGCCTCAGACTGCTGCTGCTGGCTCTTGGCCTGCGCGGCAGCCTGCTCTGCGGCGGCGTACTGCTGCTTAACGTCTTCCAGCTCCTGCTCCACCGCTACCAGCTGGGAGGCAACCACTTCCGCAGCCTGGTTATACTCGGAGGCCTTTTGCGGGTCCTCCGCAGAATCCGCCAGCTCCAATGCACGCTGGGTTTGAGACTGGTAGTCCTGCTGGGACTTAACCAGGCGGTTCATCTGCATCTCCAGCTGGGACTTATGGCCGATGATTTCTGCAGCGTGATCAGAAATCTGCTGGTGCTGCTCCTTGGCGGCCTGGACGGCCTGCTGGATCTGCACCTTCGGATCAGCGTTTTCATCGATCTTCTGATCGAAGGAACTCATCATGTACTTCCAGCCCTTGCTGAAGGGGTTAGCCATTATCTTCTCCTTTGGACATAAAAAGACGCTTTCTAGCGAGTTTAGCGATACTCACCAGAAAGCGCCCAGGAAGCTAGCGGGGATTAACCCTGCGCGTTCTGCTCTTCTACCTGGCGGCGAACCTCCGCCATATCGAGCTCCTTGACCTGCTTCAGCAGGTCTTCCAATGCTGCAGGTGGCAGCGCGCCAGCCTCGCGGAACACCAAAATGCCATCGCGGAAGATCATCAGCGTAGGAATGGACTGAATCTCCAGCGCGGATGCGAGGCCCTGGTTAGCCTCGGTATCGAGCTTGGCAAAGGTAGCATCCGTGTGCTCTTCGGAGGCCTTTTCAAAAACCGGCGCAAAGCGCTTGCAGGGGCCGCACCAATCGGCCCAAGCGTCTACGAGCGTAATGCCCTCGCCGGTAACGGTTTCTTCAAAGTTTTCTTCGGTGACATCGATAGTAGCCATGGTTGTTCTAACTCCTTTGCGGATTGCTTTATTCCCCAACGTACATGAAAAATCCTTGTAATATACCCCTAGGGGGTATAGAATGAGCCCAGAAACCAACTCTAAGAAAGGATCATTATGAGCACCAAGAACTACACCGTAGAGGGCATGACCTGCGGACATTGCGAAATGTCGGTAAAAGAAGAGGTCGGCGAAATTTCTGGCGTTAGCGAGGTCACTGCGGACCATACCACCGGCGCCGTCACGGTTACTGGCACCGATTTCACCGATGAACAGGTAGCGGCCGCCGTGGCTGAGGCCGGCTACACGCTGAAGTAGGAACCACCATGTCCCACTTGGACCTTGGCGTAACAGGAATGACGTGCACCTCCTGCTCCTCCCGCGTCGAGCGCAAGCTCAACAAGCTCGAGGGAGTAAGCGCCAGCGTCAATTTCGCTACCGAGGCGGCGGCCATCGAGTATGACTCCCAGTCGGTAAGTCCACAGGAGCTCATTTCGGTGGTAGAGAGCGCAGGATACGGCGCCTTCGATATGGCGGGGGCGAAGGCGGAGGAGCCCCAAGCCGAGAAGAGCAGTGACGGAGGGCTACTGCGCCGCACCATCATCTCTGGTGCCCTATCGCTACCGCTCATGGTGGTATCGATGTGGCCGGCACTGCAATTTCCCAATTGGCAGTGGGCCTGCGCCATCGTGGCCACCATCGTTTTTATCTTTGGTGGCGCGCCTTTCCACACCGCTACGTGGACAAACCTCAAGCACGGTTCTTTCACCATGGACACGCTTATCACCATGGGAACCTCCGCGGCCTATTTTTGGTCGCTATGGGCGCTATTTTTCGGCAACGCGGGCGAACCGGGCATGAAAATGCACATGACGCTGGACGCGAACGCGGCGCAGATGGACCACATCTATTTCGAGTCCGTGGGCATGGTCATTACCTTCCTCCTACTCGGCCGGTGGTTCGAGGCACGGGCCAAAGGCCAGTCCTCTGAGGCTCTGCGGGAGCTGCTCTCCCTAGGAGCTAAGGAAGCCTCGGTGCTGCGCGAGGGAGGCGAGCAGCGCATTCCCATTGCCCAGTTGCAAGTAGGCGATGTCTTCGTAGTACGCCCGGGCGAAAAGATCGCCACCGATGGCATCGTTGTTGCCGGTAACTCGGCGGTCGACGCCTCCATGATTACCGGCGAGCCCGTGCCCGTTGAGGTCGGCTCCGGCGATGCGGTGACCGGCGCGACCATTAATACCTCTGGCAAGCTTGAGGTTCGAGCGACCAAGGTGGGCGAGGATACGGTACTGGCCCAAATGGCCCAGTTGGTCACGGATGCACAAACGTCCAAGGCACCAGTTCAGCGCCTCGTGGACCGCATTGCGCAAGTCTTCGTCCCCGCGGTCATTGCCGTAGCAGTGCTGACACTCCTTGCCCATCTCTTCTTCGGCGGGGTGGCCCCGGCCTTTATCGCCGCGGTCTCCGTCCTCATTGTGGCCTGCCCTTGCGCTATGGGCTTGGCGACGCCCACCGCGATCCTCGTCGGCACCGGCCGCGGCGCGCAGCTCGGGCTTGTCATTAAGGGCCCTGAGATCCTGGAATCTACGCGGCAAATCGATACCATCGTCATGGACAAGACCGGCACGGTCACGGCCGGAGAGATGTCCGTCACCGCCGTACACGGCGACGTCCTCGACTTGGCCGCGGCCGTGGAACACAACTCCGAACACCCCATCGCTCGCGCCATCGCAAGAGAGCGCAGCGTTCAGCCGGCTACCGACTTCGCAGTGGTTCCGGGTGGCGTGGAAGGAACTGTGGAGGGGGTCCGGGTGGGCGTCGGCAAGCGCCAAGGCCCGTTAGGTGACTTGGACGCCCCCTTCCGCGCCGCGCAGGACGCTGGTGCCACGCCGGTGGTCGTCACCGTCAACGGACAGCCCGCAGGCGTCATTGAGGTGCGCGATACCATCAAGCCCAGCTCGGCCGCCGCCGTAGCTCAGATGAAAGAGCTGGGGCTTACCCCTTACCTGCTGACCGGTGATAATGCCGGGGCCGCTCAAGCCGTGGCTGCCGAGGTGGGAATCGACCACGTCAGCGCCGAGGTCCTACCAGAGGACAAGGTGAACCACATTAAGGAGTTGCAGGCCGCTGGGCATACCGTGGCGATGGTGGGCGATGGCATTAATGACGCCGCCGCACTGGCCCAAGCCGACCTTGGCCTCGCCATGGGCGCGGGTACCGACGTTGCCATTGAAGCCTCCGATATCACCCTGATGAACGGCGATCTACGCTGCGCCGCTGATGCCATTCGGCTCTCGCGCCGCACGCTAGCAATCATTAAGGGCAACCTCTTCTGGGCCTTCGCCTATAACGTCGTACTCATTCCCGTGGCCGCGCTGGGCTGGCTCAACCCCCTGCTGGCCGGCCTGGCCATGGCACTGAGCTCGGTTTTTGTAGTTACCAACTCACTACGCCTGAAAGGTTTTTCTGTTCAGCGATAGTATTATCGCATGCTCAGCCGCACCGAACGTCTCGATCGCCTTCCCGTCACCTCTAAGCACAAGCGCCTACTCCTAGGTTCTGGCCTTGGATGGGCGCTTGATGCCATGGATGTAGGGCTAATCTCCTTCATCATGGCCGCCCTTGCCGTTCACTGGGATCTAGGTCCTAGCCAGACCTCTTGGTTAGCCTCGGCGGGCTTCCTTGGTATGGCGCTCGGTGCAACCTTTGGCGGATTGCTGGCAGATAAATTCGGCCGCCGCAATGTCTTTTCTCTCACCTTGCTTATCTACGGTTTGGCAACAGGGGCTTCCGCGCTAGCTGGGAGACTTACGGTTCTCATCTTCTTCCGATTCATAGTCGGGCTGGGCCTCGGAGCCGAGCTACCAGTTGCCTCCACGCTCATATCCGAATTTGCTCCTCGGCGGGTCCGCGGAAGGATGGTAGTCATTCTCGAGGCCTTCTGGGCATTGGGATGGATCCTTGCGGCTATCATCGGCACTTTCGTAGTGAGCACGGGCGAATCCGGGTGGCGCTGGGCCCTGGCCCTTGGCATGCTGCCAGCCGCGTATTCAATCTATGTGCGCCGCGGTCTACCAGAATCTGTGCGCTTTCTTGAATCCAAGGGCCGCCATGATGAGGCTGAAGCTATCGTTGCCAGTTTCGAAGCCGCGGCAGAAGATCGGCCGCTGGACGACGCCCTCCCAGACCCCACACCTTCCCCCGCAGCGTCTATTTGGAGTCCGCAGCTAAGAAGGCGGACCGCAGCATTGTGGACCATTTGGTTCTGTGTAAACCTCTCCTACTATGGCGCCTTTATCTGGATTCCCTCTCTGCTAGTAGCCGACGGTTTCTCCCTAGTGAAGTCGTTTAGTTTCACCCTCATCATCACCCTTGCCCAGCTGCCTGGCTACGCGGTGGCAGCTTGGCTCATCGAACTCTGGGGCAGGCGGGTAACCCTCGCGGTATTCCTGCTCGGTTCGGCAGCAGCGGCCGGCCTATATGGAGCAGCAGCTACGGAAGCATTGATCATCCTGGCTGGTTGTCTGCTCTCCTTCTTCAACCTCGGCGCCTGGGGAGCCCTCTATGCCATCGGTCCGGAGCTGTATCCCACTTCACTGCGAGGGCGTGGTACGGGAGCGGCAGCAGGTTTCGGTAGGCTAGCATCCATTGCGGCGCCACTTATTGTCCCGCCACTGCTTGCTGCGGGTGGGACGGCCTGGTTATTTGTTGTATTCGCCGCAGCGTTTGCCATTGCGGCTGCCGCCGCCTTCAGTCTGCCCGAGCAGAAAGGAATAGCTCTTGCTCAGTAGGCTCTCCCTCGCCGCGTGGACGGCCGTTATGGTCGCATTGACCACGCTCAAGCCTTTCTACCAGATCGGCTATTTGTGGAAGCCGGAAAATCAGCGTGCGCGAGAACTGCGCTGGGTGCCACTGGATGAATTCTCCGGCGGCAGCTGGTTTGGTCCGCTATTTGAGTACGTGGGAAACACAGCCTTCTTTATCCCATTTGGAATGCTGGTATTTAGTCTGTGCCGTTCCATTAAGACTACTGCGGCGTGGGGATTTGGCCTCAGCCTAGTGCTGGAGCTGTGCCAATATGCGTTTGCGCTTGGGCGAACGGATATTGACGACCTCATATTTAACACCATTGGCGCATTCATCGGTGCTGTATTGGCACGCCTGTGCGGCGAACGCCTTTTCCCTGTGTGGCGCTGGTTAGCCCTTGCCGCAGCGGCGGTTTTCTTGGTGTTGGTCATCCTTGGCCCACGATTGGGAGATCCCAACGCGGTGGTAGACCTGTAATTTATCCGTGCGCCATATTGACGAACTTGGAGTAGTGCAGCTGGTGCGCCACCTGCACGGTATCGATCGGGCCACCACGGTGCTTGGCTAGGATAATATCCGCCTCGCCAGCGCGCTCATTATCGCGGTCCTGGGAGTCGGGGCGGTAGAGCAGCATGACCATATCGGCGTCCTGCTCCAGCGAACCGGACTCACGGAGGTCCGCAAGCTGCGGCTTTTTATCCGTACGCGCCTCAGGTCCACGGTTCAGCTGCGAGATCGCGATAAGAGGAACCTCCAGCTCCTTGGCCAAGAGCTTCAGCTGACGGGAGAACTCGGAGACCTCTTGCTGGCGGGACTCGACCTTTTTACCCGAAGACATCAGCTGCAGGTAGTCCAAGACAATGAGATCCAAACCGTGCTGCTGCTTGAGGCGGCGGGCTTTGGACCGAATTTCCATCATCGTGAGGTTCGGTGAGTCATCAATGAAGAGTGGGGCGTCTTGCACTCGGTTGAGGGTCTCATCGATCTTTGCCCAGTCCTCGGTGGAAACTCGGCCACCACGCATATCGGCCAGCTTGACCTCTGACTCCGCCGAGAGCAGGCGCATGACAATCTCAGAAGCTGACATCTCGAGGGAGAAAATCACAGAAGACTTACCGTGCTGCAAAGAGCAGGAACGCATAAAGTCCATGGCTAGCGTCGATTTACCCACACCAGGGCGAGCAGCAACGATGACCATCTGGCCCGCGTGAAGGCCATTAGTTAACTTATCGAGGTCGATGAAGCCAGTAGGCACACCTAGCTCCACGCCGCCGGCTTGTTGCAGGGCAGCGAGCTCATCAATGGTGGGGTCAATAAGGTCCCCCAGGACTCGGTAATCTTCTGCCGTCTTGCGCTGGGCGACGGCGAAAACTTCCTGCTGCGCACGGTCCAGCACGGACTCGATTTCTGCATCTTCAGTGCCGGAAAATCCGAGCTGTACTACGCGAGTACCGGCATCAACAAGCTTGCGCAGCACTGCCTTTTCCGCGACGATTTCGGCGTAGTAGCGTGCGTTCGCAGCCGTGGGCACCGTGGCGAGCAGCGTGTGGAGATAGGGGGCGCCGCCAACGCGTTCGAGGTTATTAAAGCGGTCGAGCTGGGAGGCCAAAATGACGGCGTCGACGTCCTTGCCCTCAGAATATAGATCCAGCATGGCGCGGTAAATCAAGGTGTGCGCCGGATAGTAGAAATCCTCCGGCTCCAGCTCCTCAATGACTTCCATCACCGTATGGGGACTGAGCAACATGGCACCCAGAACACCCTGCTCCGCTTCACGGTCCGCAGGGGGTTGGCGGAATTCGCCATAGCGATTTGGCTCTTCCTGCTGATAGCGACGGCGCGGAGCCGGTTCCTCCTCCGGCGGCGGCTCCGGCGGCAGGTGTTCATCATCAAAACTGGCGTTGGTCATGTCTTCCCCCTTGTAGCTATTCGAGCAACCGAGCGTATCGGAATCTCAGTGTAGTCTAGTGCCCGGACACCACCCCCTGGGCATAACTTCCACAGTTATCCACAGGGCGCTGTGAAAATTGCAGGTCGCGGGAGTCTTTGCCCATATTTGCCCTGCATAGGCCTGTGGATAACTACAAAAGCGCATGACCTGCATAAACCAAACTCCCAGCTCAGAGCATGTTTTTATCGGTGTGAAAATAGGCACACCCTTCGTGGATAAGCGGCCTGACCTGCGGGTTAATAAAGAGGCCTCCGCGTAAACATAGAGTTAAATCGCCAAAGAGTTATCCACAGAATTCCACAGTTATCCACAGGCCGGTTAAAACGCGCTAAAGGCCCCAAGTTCCTGCCACCTCACATAGCAGGAACTTGAGGCCTAAAGCGTTGCTGTTGTCTTTGGGTCTTATTTGGACCGTCGTGCGCCTAGTTAGGCAGCAACGACCGAGAAGTTCACCTTGCCGATAACATCAGCGTGCAGCTTCAGCTCGACCTGGTAGTTGCCGGTCTTCTTGACCAGGCCCTTAGGAAGCACAACGATGCGCTTATCCAGCTTAGGGCCACCAGCCTTAGAGACGGCGTTGACAATGTCTTCTGCTTGAACGGAACCGAAGAGCTTACCGGATTCGGAGGTCTTAACCTCTACCTTGACATCCGTCAGCTGCTCGAGCTGGTTGCGGACCTCACGTGCGTGATCCAGGTCGCGAATCTCGCGAGCTTCCTGGGCGCGCTTGATGCCCTCAATCTGCTTCTCTGCGCCGCGGGTAGCCACGATGGCCAGGCCGCGAGGAAGCAGGTAGTTACGTCCGTAGCCGTCCTTAACCTCAACAATTTCGCCAGCGGCGCCGAGGTTCTCAACGGCAGCGGTGAGGATCAGCTTCATGATCCCTGCCTTTCAATTGAGTTAGTTGAATAGTTGCGGGTGACAGACTTAGAACGGAGGTTCAGAATCAGCGCCTCCGAAACCACCTGCAGGTGGTGCGGAGTTCCACGGATCCTCAGAAGGAGCCTGGTTCTGCTGCGGCTGCTGTTGCTGGCCGCCTCCAAAACCGCCCTGATTATTGTTATTCGAGCGCTGCTGGCCGCCGCCAAAGTTATTGCCGCCCTCACGCGGATTGCGGTTTACCTGAGCGGTGGCGTAGCGCAGAGACGGACCGACTTCGTCGACGTCAATCTCGAATACGGTGCGGTTATCGCCCTCACGGGTCTGGAAGGAACGCTGCTTCAAGCGGCCGGTAACGATGACGCGCATGCCCTTGGACATGGTCTCGGCAACGTTTTCCGCTGCCTGACGCCATACGTTGCAGGTCAGGAACATAGCTTCGCCGTCTTCCCACTGGTTCGTCTGCGAGTTATAGCGACGAGGGGTGGAGGCGACGCGGAAGTTAGCTACTGCCGCACCCGCCGGGGTGAAGCGCAGCTCGGGGTCAGCAACGATATTGCCTACCACCGTGATATTGGTATCTCCCTGTGCCATGTCTTTACTCCTTATCGGTTACGTGGATTGTGCTTGATCCCAGTATCCGTTACTTGCTGTCGGTGCGCAGAACCTTGGTACGCAGGATGGTGTCGTTCAGGTTCAGACGGCGGTCGAGCTCGGCAACCGAAGTGTGCTCGCACTCCAGGTTGACGACGGCATAAATGCCCTCTTCCTTCTTGTTGATGGGGTATGCAAGACGACGCTTGCCCCATACATCAAGGTTCTCAACCTTGCCGCCTTCCTGGCGGACGATTTCGAGGAACTTATCCAGGGACGGGGTTACGGTGCGCTCATCCTGATTAGGATCCAGAATGATCATGACTTCGTAGTGACGCACGGACCTCATCACCTCCTATGGTCTAGTAGTTTTCGGCTGCATCACCTTTGCGGATGCAGCAGGAGGGTACGTTGCGTCAAGCAACCCCACTACAGTACCGCAAATGACCGGCGAAAAGAAATCTAACCAGTGGTCGTTGCGGCGAAAAACACAGCTGCCGTCGCCGGAATGATGGTGAGGAAAAGAATGGCCAAAAGCCCCAGCACGATGGGTCCGCGGCGATCCTCACGATTGTGGAAGAGCCAGAAGGCTCCCATCACGCAGAGGAATCCCAAGAAGATGGATGCCATTCCGATATAGGTAACGATCATGCGAATGCTCCTGCCAAAGGATCGCGGCCGGCGTGCGCATCGCGCACCTTATCCGGGGTCTTTCCGCACATCTGGCGAATAACGAGGACAGCCATGGCGATAATGAGGGCGTCGCGGGAGACAATCGCAACGTCAAGCAGCTCGTGCGGAATGCCCTTATTGTCTGTACCCAGCATGTGCCACATGAGTAGGGGCCACACGAGGGCGTCGACAAGCGCCCAGCTAAAGACCAAACGCCAGCGTGGCAGGGCTAGGGCCGCGGGCACCAACAGCCACAACGAATACTGGGGCGACCACACCTTGTTGAACAGTAAGAAGGCTGCCACGATGAGGTAAACCAACTCGGCCATGCGCGGCGTCCGCGCGCTGCGCAGGCCCAGCACCGCAATCGCCGCACAGAGAGCCAAAAACGCCACCAGGCTGAAGGTATTGAGGAACTCAGGGCTAAAGCTAATCCCAGTATTGCGGCTAAGCACCGAGTAAATGGTGGTCCACTCCGCACCGCGCTCTTGGTTGAGGCGGAAAAATTCGCGCCATGCCTCCGGGTACTTCAGGGCCACCGGAGCGTTGACCACGATCCAGGTCACGGCCGCGGCGAGCAAGGCGTAGAAAAATTGCGGCCAGCGGCGGTTGCGCACCGCCAAGACCAGGAACGCCCCCAAGAGAAAGAGCGGCCACAGCTTAAAGGAAGTGCCAAGGCCGATGAGGACACCCGCTACGGCAGGGCGCTTGCGCGCGGCGGCCAGGAGCGCACCTACGGCAAAGGCGATGGAGGGAATATCCCAGTTGCTGAAGGCGTGGATGATGACAAGGGGGCTGGCGGCGACAAGGATGGTATCCCAAGTGCGGTTGCCCACCAGCAGGTAGACCATGTAGAGCACGCCTACCCAGATGCACGCCATGACCAAGGCGGTCAGGCCGAAGTACCATCCGGCCTCCGGGATGCCGGCCCACTCAACCAGAGAGTACGTATTGCGGGCAATCCAGCCCATCAACCCCTGGAAAAGGCCCGCGAGGACTGGGTACTCCATATAGCGGGTCAGGTCACCCTCTTGCCAAGAATAGGCATAGGGGAAGCCGCCTTCATCGAGGCCGCGGCCACCGTAAAGCGGGATGATGTCGTTATAGCAAAAAGAGGTGTACTGGCGGTTGCCCGCCCAATTCAGGCTAATGACCCCGTCATCACCGCGGGTGCCGCCGGCGCAATTAGCCTTCGAGAGGAATCCGCACGCCAGGAAAACCCAGCCGACGGCGATTATGGCGCGCAGAGGGGTCCACCACTGGGTGCGGCGTACACCGGCAAAACGGCCCCTTGGCCCGCCGAGGAATTCAATTACCCCGCGGGCCAAGGGTTCTGAGGAGGCGGGAATGCGCTGGTGCGGATTCGCTGTCACTGCCGCCTACCCTAGAAGGTCTGCCAAGTCGCTATCGGGGCCGATGAGGTCATCCAAAGACGGCGCCTCTGGCTGGGCCGGTGCCTGGTTGCTATTACCGCTATTGCCACCATTGCCGCTATTGCCATTGCCGCGTTGCGGTTTCGGGGCAGGCTTCGGGCTCTCCGGCTTCTTCTCCGGCTGAGCCGGCTTGGTTTCCTCTTCCGGAGCCGCTTCCTCGGCAGGGGCCTCGTAGTCCTGGGTATCGCCAGCGCCGCTATCCCAGCTCGGGTCATAGGCCGGAGCGGCCGTTCCGGCGCCCATGTTGCCGAATCCCAGCGGATAGGCAGCCGGGAAGTTTTGGAATTCGGAGTTGGCCAGGGAGTTATCCAGCACGGCCTTCCAAATCTTGGTTGGCGCGCCGGCGTCGTACATGATGCCGCCGTACTGATCGAAGATAGCGGAGGTGTTATCCGCGGTACCTACCCACACGGCGGTAGCCAGCTGCGGGGTGGCACCGACCATCCAGGCATCCTTGTTATTGCCGGTATCGCCCATCTGAGTGGTACCGGTCTTGGAGGCGGAAACACGGCCACCGGCAAGAGCGCCATTAGACCATGCGGCCACCGGCTCCATGGCTTCGATGACGTTATTAGCCACGTTGGACGATACGCGGCGCTCGCCCTCGTCTTCGGGGTGCTCGTACAGCACTTCGCCGGCAGCGTTTTCTACGCGCTGCACAAAGTGCGGGTTATGCCACACGCCCTGGTTAGCCAGGGTGGACATTGCGGTGGCCATATCGAGCGGGCGGGACTGGTACTGGCCCAGAACAATGCCTTCGAATGGCTGCTTGCCGTTTTCCGTCAGCGTCTTTTCAATGCCCGGCAGGGACTTAGCCACGCCAAGGGCGTGCGCCATATCTGCGGTGTCCTGCGTGCCGTTCTTGAGGTCCTCCTGCAGGCGAAGGAAGGAGGTATTCAGGGATTGCTTGGTAGCCTCGCGCAGGTTGCACACGCCGCAGCCGCCGCCCACGTTGGTGACAACATCCGAGCCAGGCAGCTGGTACGGAGCGGACGAGTAATTGGTATCCAGGCTGATGCCCTGCTGCAGGGCGGCCGCAAGGGTCATGATCTTGAAAGTAGAACCGGTCTGCAGCGGGGAGTTGGCGTAGTCCCAACCATTGGAATCGTGGCCGCCAAAGTATCCACGGACCGCACCGGTCTTCGGATCGATGGTCACGGAAGCCGCACGCGCATCCTCTTGCAGCGGAGCCATCTGGTCATCGACTGCCTGGATGGTGTTGTTCTGCACATTCATATCGATGGTGGTGGTGATGCGCAGGCCGCCGGTGGACACCTCGTTTTCGGTGATGCCTACCTCTTCCAGTTCGCGGATGACCTGATCCTTGATGTGGCCATTAGCGCCTGGGGCTTCGGTGTAGGCGGAGTACTCAGCTGGGTCGCGGGTCTCTGGGAAGACCATGCCATCACGCTGTTCCTGGGTGAGGTCACCCATGTCTACCAAGCCATCAAGGACGTAGTTCCAGCGGTCCTCGGAGCCCTCCTGGTTCACGCGCGGGTCGAGGCCGGACGGGGACTGAATGAGGCCAGCGAGCATGGCGCCTTCCTCCGGAGTGAGGTCCTTGGCGTCCTTATCAAAGTAGGCGTTGGATGCCGCCTGGATGCCGTAGGCATTGCGGCCGAAGTACACGGTGTTGAGGTAGGCGTTGAGAATATCCTCCTTATCCCACTCATTGGTCATCTTCACCGAGTAGATGAGCTCGCGAATCTTGCGCACGTAGGAGTATTCGTTGCCCACCAGCGTGTTTTTCACATACTGCTGGGTAATGGTGGAACCGCCGCCAGCATCTTCATTGCCGGTTAGCTTACCCACCACGGCGCGGCCGAGGCCGGTGAAGGAGAAGCCGGAGTTATCCCAGAAGTCACGGTCCTCCGCGGCCAGCACGGAGTCCTGCACGTATTCCGGGATTTCATCCAGCTTCACGTGGGTGCGGTTGCCTTCCGGCGGCACCAGGCGGGCGAGCTGGGTCTGATTATCACCCGCGTAGATGGTAGAGACCTGGTTATTGGCCAGGTCCTTGGGCTCCGGAACGGAGTATTGCGAGTATGCGTAGGCAAAAAGTCCTGCGGGCAGTGCTACAAAGACCAGTAGGAACGCCAAAACGACCCACGGCCAGATGCGGCGCTTCTTTGTCGCCTGCTTTTTGCTGGGGCGAGCCACCTTAGTGGACTTGCCGGTAGATTCCTTCTCGGTCACTGATTCGTGTCCTCATTCATCCCTGATCACAAACTAAATAATTGCAGCTTACTGCCTAAGGCGGTGCGCTGGAAACTAACACGCGTTAAATGCAGTAGCAGAACGCAACAAGTGGTTCCACCGGCACTGGCGGCATACCTCCACCTCGTGCACCGTAAACTCCAAGCCCTCGGCTACAAACTCCGCTATTTCTTTCTCACTGCGGGCACTCCCGGCGCGGCGGCCGAGGTTCTCGCCATAGACCCAGCGCGTGAGCCGCAGAGGTTCGCCACACACGGGGCATTCCTTATCCATGGCGCGCCCGTGGTGCTCTGCTGCGGCGCGCAGCAAAAAATCAGCATCGCACACGTCCTCCCGCGTGAGCTGCCCGGCGCGAAATTCGCGCAGGTGGTGGGCGCGCTCCCATTCATGGGAGAGCACGTGCTTATAGGCAACGGAATTCACCCGGATCATCCTAATTACCTCTTCTTGATCGATCCACATGGCGTTATGCCACCATAGGGCATAATTTTCGGCTTACTCTTGCGCAGTCACTGACAGCCACAACTCATGGAGTAAAAGGAGTAGACCGTGTCCGAAAAAGTAAAGGTCGCCATCGTGGGCGTCGGCAACTGCGCCACGTCCCTCATTGAAGGCGTGGAGTTTTATCGCAACGCCGCGGCAGATGCAGATATTCCCGGCTTGATGCACGCCCAGTTTGGCCCGTACCACGTAGGCGATGTGGAATTTGTTGCCGCCTTCGACGTGGATGCGGACAAGGTGGGCAAGGATCTGGCGGAGGCTACGCGCAGCTCCCGCAATTGCACCATTTCCATAACTGACGTCCCTGAGCTGGGCGTTACCGTGCAGCGCGGTCCTACCCTGGACGGCCTCGGCCGGTACTACCAAGAATCCATCGCGGAATCGGAAGCCCCGCTTGCCGACGTCCCCGCCACACTCCGCCAATCCGGCGCCGACGTCGTAGTCTCCTACCTGCCGGTGGGCTCTGAGGAAGCGGATAAGTTCTACGCCCAGGCGGCGATCGATGCCGGCTGCGCCTTTGTCAATGCCTTGCCGGTCTTTATTGCCTCTGATCCGGAGTGGGCGAAGAAGTTCGAAGATGCCGGGCTGCCCATCGTAGGCGATGATATTAAGTCCCAGGTGGGCGCCACCATTACTCACCGCGTCATGGCGAAGCTCTTTGAAGACCGCGGCGTGCGCTTGGAGCGCACCATGCAGCTCAATGTGGGCGGCAATATGGATTTCAAGAATATGCTCGAGCGCGAGCGCCTCGAATCCAAAAAGATCTCCAAGACGCAGGCCGTAACCTCTAACCTGCACAACTCGCCCATCGCCGGCAAGCGGGAGGACCGCAACGTCCACATCGGGCCTTCCGATTACGTGGAATGGCTCGATGATCGCAAATGGGCCTATGTCCGCTTAGAGGGCTCCGCCTTTGGCGAAGTACCGCTGAACTTGGAGTACAAGCTGGAAGTATGGGACTCGCCTAACTCCGCCGGTATCATCATTGATGCAGTGCGCGCCGCCAAGATTGCCCTCGACCGCGGGGTGGCGGGCCCAGTACTGGCTGCCTCGTCCTACCTGATGAAATCCCCGCCGGTACAAAAGGCCGATGACGTGGCGCGCGCCGAGCTAGAAGACTTTATTGCCGGAAACTAATTTTTTAACTTCCGAACTACCGCGCAGGGAAAACGGGCTATACAATCGTTTTCTATGACGCAGCAACATGAGGAGAAGGGCCCCGCTCAATCCCCGTCTACGTACGAGGATGCCGTCGAGGTCGCGCGTTCCATCCAGCCGTCGCTCAATAAGCTCATTCTTATTTTCCAGCGCACGGCGGAGGGCTCTTCATTGACCACCTCCCAGGTGTCCATCATGAACCAGCTGCGTATGCGCGGACCGTCCCGCGTTTCCACCATCGCGCAGGCAGAACTTATCCGCATGCCCACCGCCTCCAACGCGCTCTATCAGCTAGAGCGCCGCGGCTACGTGGAACGCCACCGCGATGAAGAGGACCGCCGCGGCGTCTTGGTAGCGCTGACGCAACTAGGCGAATCCGAACTAGCCATAGTCTCGCAGCAGCGCGCCTCCGCCCTAGCAGAGATCATGCGGTGGCTCGAGCCGAAGGATTTGGAGACCGCCAACGAAGTAGCCACCGTTATCTCCAAGCTGGCTGATGTCTATCGCCCCACAATGAACGGCGAACAGCGCTAGTTTTGCCCGCGGTGATTTCATTTTTCTTGGCCTTAACGTGATAATTGAGGGAAACGAAAACCGTAATCTCTCACTAGTTCACTCCGTATGGCAACTGATTCTTCCGATGGGCATCTGCCGGCCTTGAGCAAGGGCTCGGCCGATAAACCCCTTCGCATTCTTATTTCTTGGAGCCCTTCTTCCTCCGGGACCGAGGCTCTAGATTGTGCCGCGTGGCTTTCCCGTACCGCCACTACCCAGGTACGGGTCATCTCTACCGTGTTCCAGCCGTGGACTACTACCTCCCTCAGCAAGCTGGGCGGAAAATATAAGAAATGGTTTAAAGCACAAAAGGAAGCCTGCGCGGCCGCTACCCATGCCGCCCTCGATGAAGCCGGCGTACCCCGCAGCTGCTGGGATGATAAGCCTTCCCTCTTGGTCGACGGGCCTTCGCGCCCCCAGCTACTGACGGAGATGGCCAAGAAGTTCCAGGCAGACCTCATCATCTTAGGCCCCAACCAGGCGGCGCCGAAGGGCCGTTTCTTTGCTGGTTCTACGGCCGATACCCTGCTGCATTATTCCCCTCAACCATTGGGCTTGGTGCCCCGCAAGGTGAAGCTGTCCAAGCACGGCGTCACCCGCTTCAACTTTGCCATTACTGAACGCAGCCCGCGCGAAGATCATGAGATGCTCGCCGCAGCGGAGCTCGCGAACCGCTGGAACCTGCCGCTGCGCCTGCTTGCCTTCTCGGCAAACGGTCTGCTCAATACGCCGTCCAAGGATAAGCACGATATGGCGCTTAAGCTCACGGCCGAGTGGCTCGAGGATTCCCTCGCAATGCTGGACCGCGCCCGCGATTGCATCCAAGAGCAATTCCCCGAGCTGGATGTCACCTCTGAAATTGGTTCCGGCGCGGGCTGGGGCGGCGCGGTGGATTCGCTCAAGTGGAAGAAGGGCGATCTGATGCTCATGTCCTCCACCCCGCAGGGCCCCATCGCCCGCGTGTTCTTGGGATCTACCGCCACGGAGCTGCTGCCGCATATTCGGGTGCCTATCTTGGTCCACCCTGCCTGTGGTTAGGATTGGGGCATGAGCCTGCGACCAGAGCATCCCGAAAACGATCTAACTTCCGATGCGGACTATGCCAATCTGCGCCGCCCGGAACCGCGGAGCTTTGATGAGCTGGCCGATGAGCCGGACCCTTTAGAGATTGCCGCTGCTAACCGCCGCTCCACCCGCCAGGCCGTCTGGTACATGATCGGCGTTCTTGTGCTCTCCGCGCTTTATGGTTTCGCAGTCGCGCTCGTCACTCGGCTCTCCGGTGGTCCCTTGTGTGAGGATGACGCCGCCACGTGGCTCTGCACCGACGGGCAGCGCACCTTCTTTAGCCTGACCACCCCGATCATTCCCTTCTTCGGCATGATCGGCTGCGCCATCATCATGGTGCGCAAGCTGCACCGCTATCTGCGGTGGCGCAGTTGGATGGCCATTTTCTGGGTAATGGCCTGCAATTTCATGCTGTGGACCATTACCGATATCCAGCTGTTCCTCATGGACTCGGCCGCCGCATAGAAACTTTCCGCCTCCCTATGATCCTCCTGCTTGATAATTACGATTCTTATACCTTCAACCTTGCCCACCTCATCGCGGAGGTAGCCGGACGCGAACCACTCGTCGTCGCCGCCGGTGAAGCGGAAGGGCTGGCCGAGCGCGTCCGTGCCGGCGAATTTTCGCACGTGGTGATTTCTCCTGGCCCGGGCACGCCGGAACGCGAGAAGGATTTCGGGGCTGCCCGGGGCATTATCGCCGCCGCAGCCGCGGCCGAGATTCCGGTACTGGGTGTATGCCTTGGCCACCAGGGGCTAGGTCTGCTGGCCGGCGCCCAGGTGTCGCGCGCGCCGCAGCCGCGCCACGGTTTTGTCTCTACCATCAGTCACTCGGGCGAAGGAATCTTTGCCGGAATCCCGCAAGACTTCGAGGTGGTGCGCTACCACTCCCTGCATATAGAGGAGGCCCCCGGCATTACCGTGCATGCCCGCAGCGAGGATGGCGTCATCCAAGCGCTTAAGGTCGATGGCTTGCCGCACTGGGGCGTGCAATTTCACCCGGAGTCGGTGCTTACCCAGCACGGCTGGGAGATTATGCGCAACTTTCTGGGCGGGTTCCGCTTGCTCCACCGCGAAGTCCCCGGCGCGGTGGATTGTCCAAAGGTCTTTGCCGCCCTGCGCGCCGAGGGCAACGATGCCTTCTTCCTCGACTCCGCGGATCCCCGCGGGCGCTATTCCATCCTCGGCGATACCGCCGGCGCATTAAGTCGCTCTTTCCGCTACCGGCTTGGCGACGCCCCCGATATCCTCACCCTCCTCGACCGCGAGCTCGCCACCCGCATCATCGACGCACCGGACCTCCCGTTTACCGGCGGGGTCATCGGGTACTTGGGCTATGAGTGTGCCCAGCTCACCCTGCCCATTGAGCTACGCCACCGCACCCCTTACCCGGATGCCTACTTTGTGCGGCCGCAGTCCTTTATCGTCTATGACCATCACGCACAAACCGCGCACCTGTGCTGCCTTGCCGGTGAGGGCACCGAGGATCTCTTGGACCGCCTGGAGACCGCCTTGGCCGCGAAAGAACCACGGCCAACGGGGGAGGACGGTGGGGCGTCGCTAAGCGGGGGCTCCTGGCGCAGCCCTGGCTACCTGGAGCAGATTAAGCGCGCCCAAGAATTCCTGCACGCCGGCGAGAGCTACGAGGTCTGCCTGACCGATACCTACACGGCCGCGGCCGAAGGTGAGCTCTATCCCCAACTGCGCTCGCACAATCCCGCACCCTATGCCGCACACCTCGTCTTCGACGGCGTGGAAGTCTGCAGCGCCTCGCCCGAGCGCTTCCTCACCGTGCGCGGCCGTGAGGTAGAGGCCAAGCCGATTAAGGGCACCATCTCGGCCGACCAGGATCCCGCGCTGCTGACCACGGACCCGAAGACACGGGCCGAAAACCTCATGATCGTTGACCTACTGCGCAATGATCTCTCCCGGGTATGCGAACCCGGCACCGTGCGCGTGCCGAAGTTGATGCAGGTAGAAAGCTATGCCACCGTGCATCAATTGGTCTCCACCATTACCGGGCAGCTGCGCGCCAGTGCCACCGCGGTCGATGCCCTCCGTGCCACCTTTCCTCCTGGCTCTATGACGGGCGCGCCGAAGCTGCGCACCTGCGAGATCATTGACCAACTCGAAACGGGACCGCGCGGCGTGTACTCCGGCGTGGTGGGCTACTTGGGGTTTGACGGTCAATCCGATCTCAGCGTGGTCATCCGCACGGCCGTGCGCGCAGCCGATGAGGTCACCATCGGCGCCGGCGGGGCCATCGTCCTGGATTCGGATCCGGCCGCCGAGCTAGAAGAACGCAACCTCAAGGCCCAATCCGTGTTGGGGGCGTGGCAATGAGCACCTACCTCTGGCACCAGGGCAGCTTCATCCCAAGCCAGCCCCACCCCGGCCCCTTTGACGTTGCGGATTCTTGGCGGACGCTTGCCGACGCCCACTCCAACGCCCTCCCCCTGCACCTCCAGCGCTTCGAGTCGGTGGCCGGCCCACTGCCCGCTGGCTTCGTCCCCGCGATGCTGCAACTTTTCGGCCCCGGCGATCTCTTTCCCCGCATCTCGCTAGCCGGCGGACAGCTGCGCCTCGACATTCGCCCCGCGCCCCCTGCGCGCCGAACCACCCGGCTGACCTATGTGCAAGCCCCCGACCCGCGCACGCAGCCTTTAGTCAAGGGTCCCGATTTTCCAGCGCTGGCACGCTACCGTACCGAGTATCAGGCAGAGGGCACCGATGACACCGCCATCGTGAATGTCTCCGGTGCCATGGTGGAGACCACCACCGGCGCGCTCGTCGCCTGGGATGGGGAGACACTCATCCTCCCCACCGGTCAGGCGCTGCCCAGCGTTACGCTGCGCCAAGTTACCCGGCGCGCCTCGGACCTTGGAATTCACACCGAAACGCGCCCTATCACCCCCGAGCTCGCCACCGAGTGCCCCCTGTGGTTCCTCAACTCGCTCCACGGCATTAGCCCGGTCAGCGAGCTACACGCCCCCACCGGCGTCATCTATCCGCCGGGCAGCCCGCATACCGTAGCGTGGCAGCGATGGTGGTGGGGCTGCTTCCACAAGGAAACGGCGGGCGACTAGCTCTCCTGCTTGGCTAGCTGCGCTGCCACTTCGGCGCAATCCGGCCGGCCGCAGTGCTGGGTTTCTACGTGCTGGATGCAGTCATCACAGATGAGTACCTGCTGGCGGCAGGTATCTTCATTGATGCAATTGTGGAAGGTATTCGTGCCCTTACCGCAGTGCACGCAGTGACCCAGTTGGATGAAGCCGGGGTCTTGGAGTCCTTGCCCAAACTCGTGGTGCATGCGCTTGTCAAAGACATACATGGAGCCTTCCCACAGGCCATCATTGCCGTACTTTTCGCCGTAGCGCACGATGCCACCATCGATCTGATAAACCTCTTTGAAGCCACGGTTCTTCATCAACGAGGACAGGATCTCACAGCGAATGCCACCGGTGCAGTAAGACACCACCGGCTTATCCTTCATCCAGTCATACTTGCCGGATTCGATTTCCTCGATGAAGTCATGCGTGGTTTTCACATCGGGCACAACGGCATTTTTAAACTTGCCAATCTCTGCCTCCATGGCGTTGCGGCCATCAAAGAAAACGACCTCCTCACCACGTTCTTCTACCAGCTTATTTACCTCTTCCGGCTTGAGGTGCACGCCGCCACCAACGACGCCGTTTTCATCCACCTTCAGCTCGCCCGGCGCGCCAAAGGCCACGATTTCATCGCGCACCTTGACCGAAAGCCGCGGGAAGTCATCCGCGCCGCCTTCGGACCACTTGAACTGCATGCGCTTAAAGCCGGGGTATTCCTTGGTCTGGCGGACGTAGCGCTTGCAGGCTTCCATATCGCCGCCAACGGTGCCGTTGATACCGTGCTCGGAAATGAGGATGCGCCCCTTGAGCCCCAGGGACTCGCACAAGGTGCGCTGCCACAGCATGATAGCGGTGGGATCTTCGATGGGGGTAAAGCAGTAATACAGGAGAACTTTGCCAATAGTCACGCCCCAATCTTAGGCCTGCAGCTGCGCAGATCCCCAATCTTGTAGCTCTCCCTTATAAGACTGCGGCCCCTCCAGCACAAGCTGAAAGGGCCGAATCTTGAGCATGCGGAAGTTAGCGCTTTTGGTACAGCGCCTTCTTGCGGGCGAAGACGGGATCAGAGGTCACGAGCACGCCCAGGTTGCGGAAGATTCCCTCATCCACAGAACCCAGGATGGTGGTGGTGTGGACGTCACAACCAGCAAGCTCCTTGATCTGCTCCAGCGCCTTGCGGGCGTTGTCATCCTTCGCCGCAGACACGGACAAAGCGATCAACACCTCGTCGGTATGCAGGCGTGGATTCTTCGAACCCAAATGCTTGGTCTTGAGCGTTTGAATCGGCTCGATGGACTCGGGCGACAGCAGGTGGATATCGTCATCGATACCTGCCAGGTGCTTCAGTGCATTGAGCAGCATCGCCGCCGAGCATCCCAACAGGGGCGAGGTGCGGCCGGTGATCATGATGCCGTCGTGCAGCTGCATAGCAGAGGCAGGCTCGCCGGTTTCTTCCGCGCGCTGGCGCGCAGGTGCTACCACGGGCCGATCTTCTACCTTGATGCCGGCCTTAGCCATGATGACGGCGGCGCGCTCGGATTGCTCGGTGCCCAAGCCCGCACGCGCCTCTTCCACCTGTGCCTTGAAGTAACGGCGGATGATTTCTTGTTGGGCGGCGGCGCGGCACACGGCATCATCAGTAATGCAGAAGCCGGCCATGTTCACGCCCATGTCCGTCGGGGACTGGTATGGAGTGGTGCCGGTGAGCTTTTCCAAAAGCGTGCGCAGCAGCGGGAATGCTTCCACATCGCGGTTGTAGTTCACGGTGGATTCGCCGTGGGCGGACAGGTGGAAGTGGTCAATAATATTGGAATCATTAAGGTCCACCGTGGCCGCCTCATAGGCCAAGTTCACGGGGTGTTCCAGGGGGAGATTCCAGATAGGGAAGGTTTCAAACTTGGCGTAGCCGGCATTATTGCCGCGCTGGTGTTCGTGGTAGACCTGCGAGAGCGCGGTGGCCAGCTTGCCGGAGCCGGGGCCCGGCGCGGTAACCACGACGAGGTCGCGGGAGGTTTCCGCAAACTCATTGCGGCCAAAACCCTCTTCGGACACGATGAGGTCCGTATTGGTGGGGTAGCCGGGGATAACGCGGTGGCGCGCCACCTTGAGTCCGAGGCGCTCGACCTTTTCGATGAAGGCCTCCGCCTGGGAGTTGCCTTCCTCCAGCTGGGTCATGACGATGTTTTCTACCAAGAATCCGCGGCTGCGGAATACGTCCACCAGGCGCAGCAGGTCATCTTCATAAAGGATGCCCAGGTCCGCGCGCACCTTCTGGCGGGAGATATCCTTCGCGTTGATGCAGATGAGGATCTCAACGTCCTCTTTGATGCGCTCCAGCATCGCGATTTTATTGTCCGGGGTGAAGCCGGGCAATACGCGGGAGGCGTGCATATCGTCAAAAAGCTTGCCGCCCATCTCTAGGTAGAGTTTGCCGCCGATTTCCTCGCGGCGGGCGTGGATGTGCTTCGACTGCAGCTCAATGTATTTCTCGCGGTCAAAGCCGATTTTTTGCGTCATGATTTGAAAGCCTTCCCCTGAGTTAAATCATTCCGCATTTCGAGTTTACGCTATTGTCACCCCGCAAATAAGTGAGCTGGTTAGCGCCCGGTTTGGCCGAAAATTCTTCCCGATTAGACTGGATTCCATGCCTGAAGGTCACGTCATCCACCGCCTAGCTAATAAATTCAACGCCGATTATCGCGGCATGCCGCTGCGCGTGACCAGCCCGCAGGGGCGCTTCGCGGCGGAGGCAGAGCTTCTCGATGGCGAGCGCATCGAGCTGGCAGAGACCTACGGCAAGCACCTTTTCGTGCACTTTAGCGCCCAAGATCCGCGCCATATCCTCTATATTCACTTAGGCCTGATTGGCAAGCTGCGCTTCGAGCCCCGCGTGGAAGCCAGCGGACAAATCCGGGTGCGCATTGATAATGGCGCCGAGGCAGCTAATCTGCGCGGACCGCAGTTTTGCCGCCTTCTCACTGAAGAGGAGTACCGCGCACAGCTAGCCAAGGTGGGCCAAGACCCGCTGCGCGCGGATGCCGACGTGGAGGCGCTCTGGTCCACAGTGCATAAATCGCGCCGCAGCATCGGCTCCCTCATGATGGATCAGCACCTTTATGCCGGAGTGGGCAATATCTACCGGGCGGAGACCCTCTTTCGCCACGGCCTCTCCCCTTTCCTGCCGGGCCGGGACGTTTCCCGTGAAACTTTTGACGCCACGTGGGCGGACTTGGTGGTTCTCATGGAATACGGGGTGGAGCACGGCCGCATCGATACCGTGCGGCCCGAGCACTCCCCCGAGGCCATGGACCGCGAACCGCGCAAAGATGACCACGGTGGCGAGGTCTACGTCTACCGCCGCGCCGGCCTTCCTTGCTATATCTGCGGCACCCCGGTGGCAGAAAAAGTCATGGAGGGACGCAACCTATTTTGGTGCCCGACCTGCCAACCGGCACCTTAAAGGCCTATCCTGGCGGGCATGCGACATGCCTATAGCGTTGCCGCCGTCCGCGCGGCAGAGCGTTCCCTTCTAGCCCAGCAGAACTTTGACGATGAGCTCATGCGCTTAGCCGCACGAGGCGTGGCGGCCACTGCCGCGAGCATGCTCGACTCTGGACGGCGCGTAACTATCCTGGCCGGGCCAGGCGGCAACGGCGGCGATGGCCTCTATGCTGGCGCTTTCCTGGCAGAAGAGGGCTACTCAGTGGAGGCCATTCTCGCAGCGGATAGCGCCCACGAACCCGCGCTAGAGGCATTTGCCGCGGCCGGCGGAACCATTGCGCACGGTCTAGGAAACACCGATATGCTTATCGACGCCATCGCCGGCCTCGCCTCCACACGCGGCCTTTCCGGTGCCCCACTGAGGGCCTATACCGAGGCCAAGGAGCGTGGGGTGCCGGTATTAGCGGTGGACATTCCTTCGGGCATTAACGCCGATACCGGCATGGCCGCAGCCGATGCCGTAGACGCAGACGTGACTATTAGCTTTGGCTGGGCCCGTGCCGGACATATCTTTGCCCCGGAATGCGGTGCGGTGGTGCTCTGCGATCTGCTCCTACCCGGCGCCCCTCGCTCCTTTGCAGAAGAGCTTTCCGCTACCGCGGAGCCGGTGGGCTATATCGCCAACGAACCCACTATTCCCCTGCCCTACCAGTGGCCGACTGAGCCGGTGCTTTCGGGAGAACAAGGCCTGGTCACCGCCCCGAAGCCGGTGGGCTGCACGGGACCAATCCTGGATCCGACTCCGGGAGCGAAAAGCACCAAGTACACCGGCGGAGTGACCGCAGTATGTGCTGGCAGCAGTGCTTTTCCCGGCGCGGGCATCCTCGCCGCCACGGGCGCGGTGCGCGCCACGCCGTCCATGGTTCGCGTCGTAGGCAATGACTCCGTGGTCACGAGCCTGCCGGAGGTAGTGCCCCATGCCAGTGCCCAAGAAAAGGTCCACGCCCAAGCCTGGGTCGTAGGTCCAGGGCGCGGCACCGGACCGGAGGCGGCCGCCGAATTGCGCGCCGTGCTAGAACGCGGGCTGCCCACGATTATCGACGCCGATGCGCTGACCGTGCTTTCGACCTACGGGGATCTACGCGAACTCGTGCGCGATCATCCCTGCGCCGTCCTGACCCCGCATGCCGGGGAGTTTGAGCGGCTCTACGCGACAACTCTCGGCCGCAAGCTTGATCTTGCGGAGGGGCTCGGGGTGCGCCTGCGGGAGCTTTCCGATGCGCTCGACTGCTTCATCCTGCACAAGGGCCGGATCACCACGGTCACGGCCCCAGGCCAGAAAATTTATGGCATGAACGCTGGGCACTCCTACGCGGCCACCGCCGGCTCGGGTGACGTACTCTCTGGCATCCTCGGAGCCACGCTCGCGCAACTGGATGCCGCCGAGGCGGATGCGGAGGCGATCATTATGGAAATCCTGCACGCCGCGGCCATCCACCAACACGCGGCGGCCATTGCCGCCCACACCCCGGACGGCTTTGGCCTTTGCTCCGCCTCCCAGATTGCCGCGGCCGTGCCGCAGGCAATCGCACGGCTACTCCTCATGCAGCGCTAGCTGAGCGCAGTGACCTTCTCCTGCTCGGAGACATGGCCGTCCTTGACCTCAACCACGCGGTCAGCGAAGTTCAGCAGGGAGCGGTCGTGGGTCACCAGCACGGTGGCGGTGTTCATCTCCTGGGTGACATCGCGCAAGAGGCGGATGATCTCCTGCGAAAGGTGGGAATCAAGCGCAGAGGTAGGCTCATCCGCCAAGAGCAGGTCCGGCTGCTCCATGAGCGCTCGAGCGATATTGACCCGCTGGCGCTGGCCACCGGACAACTGGCCCATGCGCCGATTGCCCATCCCGGCCAGGCCTACAAACTCCAATAACTCATCGGCGCGCTGTGGGCGCAGCTTGCGGCCAGCAATATGGTCCATGATCACCAATTGGTCGCGCACATTGAGCGAGGACAGCAGGTTGGCCTGCTGAAAAATGATGGAGCGGGTACCGTCCACGTGCACGGACCCGGAGTCTGGGGTGATGAGGCCAGCGGCTACGGACAGCAGCGTGGACTTGCCGGACCCTGACTCACCCACGATGGCGGTAAGGGTAGTGGATTCGGCGATGAGGGAGGCGTCGGCAAGCGCGGTGGTCGTAGTCTCACCGTCCTGGTAGGTCACGGTGGCGTTGCGGATATCAAGAATGGTGGACATATTAAGCATTTCCTCCAAGGGCATCGAGTGGGTTGGCTTTAGCTACGCGGCGGGTAGCAATAAGGGCGCCGGCCATGCCGAGGGCCCAGATGCCAACCGCGGGAACGGCGATGGTGCGCAGGGAAACATCGAAGGGCACGGTGCCGGAGGCAAGCGCGCCGAGCACCCAACCAACGACGGCGCCCACAATGGTGCCGGCAGCCAAGATGATGGCGGCCTGTGCCAGGGCATCGCGCAAGAGGTAGCGCACGGTGGCGCCGAGCGCGCGCAGGATGGACAGGTCGCGGGTGCGCTGGATGGTCCACACGGTCAAGAAAGCGACGGTGACCAGTGCGGAGATGCCGTACAAGAAGCCCTGCATGGTAAGCAGCGAGCCGCGCTCAGACTGATAGGCCGCCAAGCCGGAGAAGGACGTGGACACCTTCACGGAGCCTGGAACCTCTTGTTTATATAGCGCTGCCGTACCAATCACGCCTTGCGGAGCGTGGCTGATGCGCTGCCAAGTTTCGGTAGACGCCCATACCACCTCGGAGTGGGAGTACATGGTCTCTGGGACGGTGCCCTCCACCGAAAAGTCGGCGCCGCCTAGGGTGACGGTATCGGCCGCGTCGATGGACTCTGGCAGGAGCACTCCCTGCTCCGGGATGGTCTTATCGCTACCCGGAACCTGAGTGCCGGCCGGCAGGCTGAGGACGGCAACGCCGCCGTGGCCCTCCAGCTTGGTCTGGGCAGCGCCTAGAGGAATGCCATCGCTGACGATATCGCCAGCGTGCATCTCGGACTCGCTGAAGGAGGGATCCTCGGTGGAGAAGGAAATATATGGGTACTCCTCTTCCAGGGACTCCAACGCGGAAGTATTCTGCTTGGACAGGCCCTCCGTGAGGCCGGAGAGCATCACGAGTAGAAGGGTAATGAGCGCAACCGTGCCGCCGATGAGCGCGAAGCGGCCGCGCGCTGTGGTGATTTCTCTGATTGCTAGGAACATAGTTCTATATTCGCTTTATGCAGGTCAGAAGTAATCGGCCAGCTCGCTGAACCTCGAGTCAACCAAGTGGTTGATTCACGGTCCACCCGTGCGCGGATATCCTGGGTGGTTGTGTTTAAAGGACAAAAACTATGGGTCTATGGCCTCCACGCCATGTTCGCGTTTCTGCTGGTATTCGGCGTGGCGCGCGCCTATGTGGACGGCCGGCTCGATGCCCGGGTGATCGGCTTAGCCATCGCCCTCGCCGTGGTCTACTCCGCACAACGTTGGCTGCCCACATGGCTATGGCTAGGTGGGCTATGCGTGCTGTGGCTGGGCCTGATGGTCCATGCGCAAGATTTCATGTGGCTGGAATTCCCGCTCATTTTTGTCTTTCTGCGTGCTTTGCCCACCGTGCCTGGGTTGGTTTCCATCGCCGTGCTGTGGGCGGCGGCCGCCTTCATTCCCGCCTGGCTACACCCCGAGGGCTGGTCCATCGCTGCGGCCGTGGGCCCGCTTATCGGCACCGCCTTTGCGGCAACGGTCTTTTTCATCCAACGGCGCCTGCAGGCAGAAGCGGCGCACCACAGGGACATCGCCAAGCAGCTGCGCGAAACCCAAGCCGAGCTGGCCGCCAGCGAACACCAAGCCGGCCGGCTAGAGGAGCGTGAGCGCCTCTCCCGGGAGATCCATGACACCGTCGCGCAAGGCCTTAGCTCCATCTTGCTGCTCTCCCGCGCGGCCCGTGGCACCGATGATCCCCGCACCAAAGAAGAGCAGCTGGCGGTCATCGAGGATGTCGCGAGCGAGAATCTGGCCGAGGCCCGCCGCTTCGTCCGCGAACTCGCCGGCCCCGATGAGCGGCTGGAAACCCAGCTCACCTCCCTGCTGTCCCAGATGCGCAGCCGTGTGAAAGCCTTGGGGAAAGAGACCACCTTTGAGCTGGTGGTTTCCGGCAGCGGCAAGGTGCCCGAACACATCAAAGAGGTCATCGTGCGCGCCGCGCAAGAGGGCCTGAATAACGTCATCAAACACGCCCACGCCTCGCGCGCGGTGGTTACGCTCGGCCTTTTCGAGGATGCGGTGACCTTGGACGTCGTTGATAATGGACGCGGACTATCCGCCTCCCCTCGCCCCAGTGGCAGGGATCATGGTTTCGGGCTTACCGGCCTCCGCGGCCGCGTGGAAGCTGTGGGCGGCACCATGAACCTGGAATCCGGCGAAGGTACCGCCCTGGCCGTCCGTATCCCGCTGAAGGAGAAAAGCAATGGTTAATGTCATGCTGATTGATGATCACCCAGTGGTCCGCGCCGGCCTGCGTGCCATCCTCAATACCTTCTCCGATGTCGAGGTAGTCATGGAAGGCTCTACCGGCGCGGATGTGGATAAGCTCTTTATTGACAACGCCCCGCAGGTAGACGCCGTGGTCTGCGATATCCAGATGCCCGGCATGGATGGCATCGCGGCCACCAAGCGCGTGGTGGAGGCCGGCGGCCCACCGGTGCTCATCCTGACCACCTATGACACGCAGGCCGATATCCTTGCCGCCGTGGAGGCCGGCGCGATGGGCTATCTACTCAAGGATTCCCCGGAGCAGGCGCTGCACGAGGCCGTGCTCAATACCGCCGCGCACCGCCGCACCTTGGCGCCGGAGGTGGTAGATCTCCTGGCCCAGCGAGTGGGCCGGCCGCAAGAATCGCTCTCCACCCGCGAGCTAGAAATCCTCCGGGCGCTGTCCACCGGTTCCTCCAATAAGGAGCTGGCCAAGCAGCTCTTCATCTCCGAAGCCACGGTCAAGACCCACCTCATCCATATCTTCCAGAAGTTGGGCGTGGAAACTCGCACCGCCGCGGTGACCGTGGCGCGGGAGAGGAAGCTCATTTAATGCTGGATTGCATAGTCATCGGTGCCGGCCAGGCGGGTCTTGCGGTGGGCTACTACCTGCGCAAGAAGGGGCTGGATTTTGTCATTCTGGACGCCGAGCCCGGCCCCGGCGCGGCCTGGCGCCACGCCTGGCCTTCGCTTACGCTCTTTAGCAATTCCGCCTCCTCTAACCTGCCGGGGTGGCCCATGCCCCACCACGAGGGCTTTCCGCCGGCCAGCCACGTTATCGACTATTTTGCGCGCTACGAGCAGCGCTATGAACTGCCCATTCGCCGGCCGGTCACAGTGGATGAGGTAACCCATGACGGCGCATGCTTCCACATCTTCGCCGGTACAGAGCATCTGACCGCGCGCACGGTCGTGGCAGCCACGGGAACGTGGTCCGCGCCTTTTATCCCCTATTACCCCGGCGACTTTGGTGGACAGCACTGGCATTCGGCTTTCTACCCAGGCCCAGAGGACTTTGTTGGCTCCACCGTGGCGGTCGTGGGCGCAGCAAATTCCGGCGCCCAGATTGCGGCCGAGCTCCTGCTTTCCGGCGTGGATACCACCTGGTATACCCGCAACTCCCCGCGGTGGATGCCCGATGATGTTGACGGCCGCGTACTCTTTCAGCGCAATCGCGCCCGCCTCAACGCCATGCTGCGCGGCGAACCAGACCCCGGCGCGGATTCCAACCTGGGCGATATTGTGATGGTTCCACCGGTCCTACGCGCACGAGATTCCGGACTTTTGCAGGCCACCCCCATGTTTTCTTCGCTTACTGAAGTCACCGCAGACCACCTCATCTGGTGCACCGGTTTCCGGCCTGCCCTCCGGCCAATCCGCGGGCTTCTTGATGGCTCCTCCCCCACCGTCGATGGCCTCTTCCTCGTAGGTTACGGCACGTGGACCGGCCCCGGCTCCGCCACCATTACCGGGGTAAGCCCCTTTGCCAGGCAGACCGCGCACGATGTGGCGAATATATGTGACTAAAGCTATAGGTTGGTCCCAGCTAATTCGACTACACTGCCTTCACGCAGAGAATGCGACACAATGTGGGAAAGCTGGTTTATACATGTCTGCCTGGGATCTCTACGATGACCTCATCAATGCCATTCCCCGTGACATAGTGGTCTCCCGCGCCGCCCAAGGCCCGCGGTGGACCCGGGTATACACCGAAAGTCCTAGCTGCGGCATGGCCATGACCATGTCAGCAACCTCCCGCCCGGCCCAGATGCGCGCCGAGTATTCCGGGGTTCCTCTACGCGCCATTGCTCAGTTAGCTAAGAGTTGGAATTTCTCGGAGGCTTCCTTCGGCATGGCCGCGCTAAATTCCTACTACGCCACGCCTTCCGTGGCCGATGAGCATGGCTTTGCGCTTGCCGACGCCCCTTGGCCCCACATCTTCGATCCCTTCCGCGAGGCCGTCGCTGGGAAGAAGGTCGCGGTCATTGGCCACTTCCCTTTTGCGCCCAAGGCACTCAACCAGGCTGCGGATTTTTATATGTTGGAGCGCTCGCTCAATGAGGGCGACTATCCCGATTCCGCCGCCGAATACATCCTGCCCGAGTGCGATTATGTTTTTATTACCGGCTCCGCCTTTGTCAATAAAACCGCTCCCCGCCTGCTCGAGCTCTCCCGCGAGTCCTTCAATGTCGTCCTAGGCCCATCAACTCCCCTAGCCCCAGTACTGCTGGAAGACTACGGCGTATCGCAAGTCACCGGCATGGTTCCGTCCAATCCCGCAGGGATGTTTGAGGGCCTAGAGAAGGGTGATTCCCTCGATATGTTCAACTTCGGACACCGAGTCACCCTAGGGCGCTAAACAATCACTCCGGCCAAGATTACTGCAGCGAGAGCACCCAGTCCCGCCGCCGCAGTCCAGCCGATGAAGCGCACAGCTCGCAGCTGCGCCTTAAAACTGCTCCGGCTTAGCAGGAACGCACCCAAGGATGCGCCGAGGGTATTGAAGACCAAGTCGTCTACGTCGCTAAATCCCAGCGAGAATACGTATTGGGTAATTTCGATACCCAGGCTGAGCGCCATCGCCAGAAGGATGGTTCCACCGCGGCCAAAGCGGATGCGCCGCGAATTGTGCCCCATTACTACCAAGCACGCACCGAGCGGCATAAACAGCGCGATATTACCAAAGGTATTGGTCCACGGACCCCACCACGGATGAGGGTTATTAAACCCATTAAGCATCTGCAAATCTAGACTGCGGCGTGCGTGCGCAGACGCATCAACCACACCGGGGATATCTATAAAGGGCTTTCCCACCGTAGCTACTGCGATAGCCACCATGACAACCACGCAGGCTACGGCTGCACTGCGCCACAGCGTGCGCTTAGCAGGCATGCCACGCGCACCAATCTGGCGCGAGGCGCGGGCGGGCATCGTGGTCATCGTCATGTTGTTCAAGTTAACAAGCGAGCCTGAAAATTCTCCGTGAGATTCGCTGTTAAATGGCTGCATCACATTTAACGTACGATGGTGAGCATGAGCACTCTACTAGTTACTCGCAACGAAGATAAATCCGTTACGACCTCCTTTGAAGAGGGAGAGTTTTTCGGCGAAGGCGACCTTACCGTCGATGTTTCTTATTCTTCGCTGAACTACAAAGACGCCATGGCAATTGCCGGCGATCGTGGCGTCATGCGCACCAGCCCACTGGTTCCGGGCATCGACGTGGTCGGCACCGTTGCCGAGTCCAACGTGGAACGACTCCCGGTTGGCACCCTGGTAGCGTCTTTCGGCGATGGCCTCGGTGAATTCCGCCACGGCGGCTACACCCCGAAGCAGCGGGTGAATTCCCAGGCAACCGTTGCGTTGCCAGCAGACTTCACAGCAGAGCAGGCGGCCGCCGTGGGAACCGCAGGTTACACTGCCGCCCTGTGCGTTAATTCGTTGCGCGGGCTTCCCGATGGCCCCGTCTTGGTCACCGGCGCCACCGGTGGCGTAGGCTCCATCGCCGTGAATCTACTGTCCAATGCCGGTTACGAGGTCCACGCCATGACCGGCCGCCCAGATGACTATTCCCAGTACCTCCACGAGCTCGGTGCCCATACCATTGTGGACCGCGCCGAATTTGCTGAGGCCGGAAAGCCCCTGCAGAAGGCAACGTATGCCGGTGCGATTGATACCTCCGGCTCCAATATCTTGGCTAACGTATTGGCCCGCACTGTGTGGGGCGGCACCGTCGCCTCCACCGGCATGGCCGCCGGCCCAGACCTGCCCACCACCGTCTTGCCGTTCATTCTGCGCAATGTGCACCTCGCCGGCGTTAACTCTGTCGACGCCCCGCTGCACTACCGCCAGAACGCATGGCAACTGCTCGCGCGCAAGCTGGACCGGTCCATCCTTGAGTCCCTGACCAATACGATTCCGCTGTCGGATGTTGTCGAGGAATCCAAGTCCCTCCTCGAGGGAACCCACCACGGACGCACCGTCCTCAAAATTTCCTAGGCTACTCCTAGACACTCTTTCGCGGCACCCGCCTTCTTGGCGGGTGCTTTTTGTATACCCGTTTGTAGGAAAGGTCACCCCGCGACGCGCTAGCTTTCCGACGTCCCCTCTTTAACTACCCCGCGTAGCAACGTGCGGGAAATCCTGCCCAAGGTTTGTAGGTCTTCATCACTAAGGGTACCCACCACGATTTCCTCGACTGCGGCGGTATGTCGCGCGATCGCCGCGTTGAAAGCACTACTTCCCTGTTCCGTCACAGTGACTTCAACCGCGCGGGTTCCTAACTCCGGCGCCTCGCGCCTGGAAACCAATTTTCGGCGTTCCATGCGCACCAGCTGACGGTGCAATCGCGATTTCTCCCACCGGAGCTCGGCCGCTAATTCATGCGGGCGTGTAGGAATCTGGCGGCGACGATACAGAACGGCCAAAACCGCGTAGTCTGCCTCACTCAAACTAGAGCCACTCTGCAGCTCTCCAGAAAGCCGCGCGTGGAGCGCCTCTTGCATGGCAACAAAGTCAGCCCACGCCGCACTCTGCTCCACACGCATCGCATTCCTCCTTTGGTTCTCCTTCTTTCACCAGTCTATACTGCGCAGTTGATCTAGCAACTCATCGGCTTGTCGAGAGTTGATACACCAACTCCCACTACTGAATAAGGATGTAGGTCTAAGAGAGCCACAATTTCACAAACCCATACCTTTGCTAGCGAAAACACCTTAATTTTCCTTTTGAATACCTATCTGCTGGTACTCACTATTGTTTGAGTAGGTATGTTCTTGACCTGACAATTAAATAATGAAGCAAATACCCGCGACAAAAATGCGGCTGTGAAGGCAATGACTGCTCCGGCAGAGGAGACCGCAGCGTTTAGAATGGCAAGCATGGATAAGCTATTTAGCACGTGCGGTTTCGACTTCGTGGATATGGAAGAACTCATTGGGGAGCTGCCCACCGACCACGACATGTGGGATGCGCCCGGATTTGATCGAGTACTATTCCACGCCGACCCGTCCGACATGGCGGTCACCGCTATGGAGTACGAAGGGGAGTGGGCCGCAGTTCCTTCCTACCGGGGCGGGGAAGAGGCACCGGGCACGATATATCGCGCAACGCCTTATATCGGCATTGTGGAAACGGGGGATTTACAGTTCGCAGCGTTGGCGGATGCGCCCTTTGCCCTGCCGGCAGGCAACCCAGTCGGAGGAGAAAAGCTCCAGGGACAGGTGCGGCCAGCGGTTGTGGCATTGAAGTACGAGGTAGGGGAGCCGGAAGAGTTTTCCTTGACTTCGCCTGCTACCGAGCGCTTCTACCGAAACTTCAAGCCCAGCATGCTCAACCCGCAGGTGGAAGTGGCGGGGACTATCGGGGGCGTCGCCAAGCACAGCAATGAGCTGGGCATGGGGGAGTTTTGGGTATGCGACCTCGACGGCCTCCCGCTCATTGTGAACGAGAAGCTGGAGGTCGGCCAGGGGATCCGGGCGCACGGCATTGCGCTGTGCGCCACGGAATTTTGGGACGAGTAACTACTTGACCACGAGGTTGACCATGCGGCCCGGAACGTAGATCTTTTTCACCACGTTCTTGCCGTTGGTCAGATCGGCAATCTTTGCGTCGGCGAGGGCAACGTCAAAGACCGCGTCCTGGTCCGCATCAGCGGCCACGTTAATCCGGGCCTTGACCTTGCCGTTGATCTGAACCGGCACCTCAATCTCGTCGTCTACCAGGTATTTTTCCTCAAAGGTGGGGAAGGGCTGGTAGGTGATGGTCTCGTCATGGCCGAAGCGCTGCCACAGTTCCTCCGCGATATGCGGGGCAATGGGGGAGACCAACTGTGCGATCGGCTCCACGGCGGCGCGCGGGGCCTCGGTGCGGTAGGTCTTAGTCAGGTAGTTGACGTACTCGATGAGCTTGGCCACCACGGTATTAAGCCGCAAGTTCTCGTAATCATCGCGCACGCCTGCGATGGTGCGGTGGAGCTGCTTGAGGTCATCCTCGCTCAAGGCGGCGTCGGTAGTGGCCAGCTCGCCGGTGTCCTCATTGATGGCTAGGCGCCACAGGCGCTGCAAGAAGCGCTGGGAGCCTACGACGTCCTTGGTAGCCCACGGGCGAGACGTATCCAGCGGACCCATGGACATCTCATAAACACGCAGGGTATCGGCACCGAAGTCGCGGCAAATATCGTCCGGAGCCACGGCATTCTTGAGGGACTTGCCCATCTTGCCGTACTCCTGATTGACCTCTTCGCCGTTGTAGTAGAACTTGCCGTCCTTTTCCTCTACTTCCGCGGCCGGAACGTACACGCCGCGGGAATCCGTGTAGGCATAGGCCTGGATATAACCCTGGTTGTACAGGCGGCGGTAGGGTTCTTGGGAGCTAACAAAGCCCAGGTCAAAGAGCACCTTATGCCAGAAGCGGGAGTAGAGCAGATGCAGCACGGCGTGCTCGACGCCGCCGACGTAGAGGTCCACGCCGCCCGGGTCCTGCGGGCCATGCTGCTCCGGACGCGGGCCGGTCCAGTAGCGCTCGTTTTCGATATCGCAGAATGCCTCATCATTGCGGGGATCGATATAGCGCAGCTGGTACCAGGAAGAACCCGCCCACTGCGGCATAACGTTGGTATCGCGGAAATAGGTCTGTGGACCGTCGCCCAGATCCAGCTCTACCTCGACCCAATCGCGCACCTTTGCCAGCGGTGGTTGTGGCTCGGAATCCTTGTCCTCGGGATCAAAGGAAACGGGTTTATAATCTTCTACCTCTGGCAGCTCTACCGGCAGCATGGATTCCGGCAGGGCGTGGGCAAAGCCGTCCTTGTCGTAGACGATGGGGAAGGGCTCGCCCCAGTAACGCTGGCGGGCGAAGAGCCAATCGCGCAGCTTGTACTGCACCTTTTCGCGGCCAGAGCCGTCCTTTTCCAGCCATTCAATGGCCGCGGCAATGGCCTCGGCCTTATTCAGGCCGTTAAGATCCAGGCCTTTGTCGTTGGAGGAATTAACCAGCGCGCCGTCCTCGGTCCAGGCTTCTTCCTCCACGTTTCCGCCAGAGACAACCTCCGTAATAGGTAGGCCGAAGGCCTGGGCAAACTCGTAGTCACGGGTGTCATGCGCCGGAACTGCCATGATGGCGCCGGTGCCGTAGCCGGTCAGGACATAGTCCGCGATGAAGATCGGGACCTTCTTGCCAGAAACCGGGTTGGTGGCATAAGTACCCAGGAAGACGCCAGTCTTTTCCTTGTTCTCCTGGCGCTCCAGGTCGGACTTGGCGGCAATATCGGTGCGGTAGGACTCCACGGCCTCCTTCGGATCATCGTGGCCATAGGTCCAACGCTCATCCACGTCATCGTCATAAGGGATGGGGGAGAGGAGGGCGTCGACAAGCTCGTGCTCTGGGGCCAGCACCACGTACTCGGCACCGAAGAGGGTATCCGGGCGGGTGGTAAAGACCTCAATCTCGTAGCCCTCGGCAGGGAAGGAGACCTCTGCGCCGCGGGAACGGCCGATCCAATTGCGCTGCATGGACTTGACCTTGTCCGGCCAATCCAAAAGCTCCAGATCATCCAGCAAGCGATCGGAGTAGGCGGTAATGCGCATCATCCACTGCGAAAGGTTCTTGCGGAAGACCGGGAAATTGCCGCGCTCGGACTTGCCCTCAGCGGTGACCTCCTCATTTGCCAGCACGGTACCCAAGCCCGGGCACCAATTCACCGTGGAATTAGACAGGTAGACCAGGCGGAATTCATCGATGGCCGCGGCCTTTTCCTCTTCGGTGAGGTCCTCGTAGTAGCGGCCATCCTTAGTGGTGCGCTTATTGGCCTCCAGCTCCTTGATGAGCTCTGCAATCGGGCGCGCCTTCTGCTGCTCCTCATCGAACCAAGAGTTATAAATTTGCAGGAAGATCCACTGCGTCCACTTGAAGAACTCCGGATCGGTTGATTCCACGGAGCGGCGCGGATCGTGGCCCAGGCCCAACATGCCCAGCTGGCGGCGCATGTTTTCAATATTCGCCTCGGTGGTGGTGCGCGGGTGGGTACCGGTCTGGATGGCGTACTGCTCGGCCGGCAGGCCGAAGGCATCGTAGCCCAAGGTGTGCAACACGTTCTTGCCCAGCATGCGGTTATAGCGGGCGTACGTATCGGTGGCGATATATCCCAGTGGGTGTCCCACGTGCAGGCCCGCACCGGAAGGGTAGGGGAACATATCCTGCACATTGAGCTTTTCCTTAGGCAACTCGCCCGCATCGGTGGCGAGCTCGCCTACCGGGTTCGGGGCATTAAAGGTGCCATTGTCTTTCCAGTACTGCTGCCAGGTCTTCTCGATCTGGTTCGCCAGCTCCGGGGTATAGCGGTACGAAGTGGAATCGCTCTGGGTAGTCATAATCACACAGTGTAATAGCCGCATCCCGGCGCGGGGTAGTTCGCTATGCTTTCCGCGTTCTGCTTGGCACGCACATCCAAAATCCCCGCCGTAATCGCCCCCGGTTTTCGCGCCATTTCCGCCGCTCGCAGCCAAAATGCAGATCTGCATGAAAATGATCTAGGCTGGGGTAAATGAGCCAGGAGAAGTTTCGCAGCCAGCTATCATCTTTTGCAGACGCAGCGGTATTTCAGGGGATCCCGCACCTGCGCCTCTCCCCAGCTACCAACACATTGGAGCTGTACCTACCGGCCGTAACCGCAGGTTATGAGCCAGAAGATCCCCAGTGGACCGTGACCGCACAGCTGCTCGACGGCAGCGAGGACACCCGCAAGTTCTACTACGTGGAGGGCGAGGAGCCCGGCTTGTGGATCAGCATGCCGCGTGCCTTTAGCCACCTCAGCGTTTCCTTTGAGGAGCACACCTTGGAGTTTGCCGGCGTGGCCAATGGCGGATTGCTGCTCGATTCCACCCATCGCCCAATCGATACCACCACAGCGGTAGCCAAGGGTTCTTATACCTTCATCGCCCCCACCGGCACGGAGCTTGCTAAGGCCAAGGTCGGCGAGGCCCGTCCCCACGGTGCATGGGAGGGCTGGACCATCGCCCCGGTCGAGGTCAGCCAGTCTTTCACCGTGGAGGTTCCGCGCCAAGAATCCGCGACCATCAAGGTGTCCGGCAGCCCTGATTTTGCCTGGGACATGGCCGTGAAGACGCTACCTAATGCCCATGGCCTAGATGGTGAACTGGTCTATACCCAGTCCCCGCGGGTCATCGCCAATACGGAACTCAGCATGGAGCTGGCCTATGTCCCCATTGGTGGGGAAGAGGAGGCCGTGCTGGAGGATGAACTACCGGAGGGCATTCACGAGGTACTTCCCGCAGACGCCTTCGAGGATCCCTGGGTGGGCCGCTACCGCTTCACCCTGTACAAGGACGAGGAACTGGTGGATATCCAGTACCTCAATTTTGCGGAGTCGCTGCACATGCGTGCCAAGAACGAGGGCCCGCGCGGCACCAACTTTCGCTTTATCGATGCCCTGGGCAACCTTTCGCCGTTTAGCTATGCCTTGGCTTCTGCGCCGGGCAAGGCTATCCAAATGGAAAAGGGCCAGCGCGTCTTTGGCGAGGACGAAAGCGTGCGCGAGGAGACCGTCGGCAGTGAGGCCGGCTATGAGCTGACCTTCCAGGTGGAGCCGGCGACGATTCGTACTCGAGTCAAACGCACCGCGGCCGAGCCCGTGGATTACCTGGATAAGCAGGTCATCCTGGCGGACCAGCTCGATGCGGATGCACTTTTTACCATTCATTCTCCGGAGCCACTGCCGCTGGCAAAGTTCGTGGTTATTGATAAGAACCAGAAGATTAGGGACCTGGTCACCGCCAATGGCTCAACGGAAGCGGCCACCAGCCTATCCGTACCCAACCGCGCGCTGAAGTCGGCACTGACGAAGAAGACCTCGCTGGAGCTTTACCTCCTGTGGTCCACGTTGTCCTATGAGGAGTACCTCGAAGGACTGCCGGAAAAGGAGCGCGCAGCGCACCAAAAGCGCAGCTTTGAGCGGCGCGTCATGGAATATGAGGCCACCGCGGCCAGCGACCTCATTTATGCCGCCATCGCCACCGTGCGCAAGGCACCGTTGGTCGCCCGCGCAACCATTGAGGACGGCATCCTCGTCCCCGAGCAGGCGCACGAGGAGGAGGTAGAGCTATTGGCTTGGGCGTGGCCGCTGGGCAATCCCGCGGGCGAGCCGCTACCGCTGGAGCCCACTGAGGAAGGCTTTGAGCTGCCCGAGGAGCTGCTGGACGCCGGCCACCTCATCGTGGACTTCCGCGAGGATGAGCCGGCCAGCGACTTGGCCGCGCCGCAGTACCCGCCGGCTAGCGCTCTTATCATCTTCCACGACGGTGAAACCGAAAACACCGAGGGTATGTGGCCTGCCTACGCGGCCATGCGCCGCCTCGCACCCAAGGCCAAGGAAACCTTCGAGGGAATCATCAAGGAGATTGAGGCCGATCCGCGCGCCAGCATGGATGCACTTATGGCCGCGGAATTTGAGCCGGGGCAGCGCATGCGCGCCTTTGTCCGCACCGGCTTGGTCTCCCGCACCTTCCGCCGCGAGGAGCCGGCCACCGAGCCTTCCTCACTCTTGGCCGCGCTTGCCGACGCCGCCCATGACTACGTCGAAGCCCACGGCTCCGCCTCCCTCGCGCGCGTGCCGTCCACCGGCGTCGACGATGTCACCCGCCCCATGCTGCTGATGAGTGCAACGGGCGAGGCACCTACGCCAGCAACGGACAGCGACCAGCTCTGCGATGATGCCCACCGCATCGCCGCACTGCGCGAGTGCTTTGCCAATGACCTTGCGCTCACCCGCTTGGGCACCATTTCTAACCTGCGTAACACCGCAATGCAGCTGCGGGTGACGCTGCAACAGCTGGGCGTCGATAAGTCCGTCCTGCATACCCTGCTCGCGCTGGACGCCTTTGGCGATGGCAATTCGGAGCTCGGCGATTCCGCCTGGATGCCGTTTATTTCCTATGTCTTTGCCATCACGGCGCGCGGCGTGGCCAATGGCCAGCTGGCGGACCCTGCTTTCGCCGCCACGCTTGACGACGCCCTCCCACAGCTCGCCGAGGCCGTCTCCCTCGCCCCGCAGCTGTTCTACCGCGATATTCTCACCGCGGAGGCCCTCACGCTGAGCTAGGGTGGCAGGCATGCAGGTCATCTCTACCAATGTCGCCGTCCGCCGGCCGGACCCGAGCGGGCGGCATGAGTTCTCGGGCATCGATAAGCAACCGCAGGACTTTATCGATCTGGCAGCGCCCGGACCCCATTACGGCGATGGGTCCGGCGTGCGCGGCGATATAATTGGTGACACCCAACATCACGGCGGCAACGATAAGGCCGTCTACGCTTACTCCCGCGAGGAACTGGATTACTGGCAATCTGAACTTTCCCGCCCGCTGGCCTCCGGCGGCTTTGGCGAAAATCTCACCACGCAGGGCATCGATCTGTCTGCTCTGCTCATCAATCAGCGCGTGTGCATCGGCACCGCCGTGCTTGAGGTATCCGTGCCCCGACAACCATGTGCCACCTTCGCCGGCTGGCTAGGGGAGCGCGGCTGGCTCAAGCGCTGGACCGCGCGTGGTGACTGCGGCACCTACCTGCGCATCATTTCCCCCGGCCGCATTCGCCCCGGCGACGCCATCGAGCTGGATACCCCACCCAGCCACGGCATCACCATGCGCATGGCCTTTGCCGCCAAGATGGGCGACCGCGCCCTGGCCCGGCGCGTTATCGATGCTGGCTGCCTGCCCACTCACCAACAGAACTCGCTTCGCACCTAGTTACACAAGCACTTATAGTCCGCCATCAAGGTGCGCATAAGCGTCGATGTCCGCCGGCCCAATCCACCTAGAGCGTTGCCCATCAATATCGGTACTGCTCGAAAGATATCCGCCCGTCCCGCGTCCTCATATCGGGCTCGTCATTGCCCCGCCCTAGGCCTGCAGGCCAGGCACCCGTGGCTTGTACTCGGCGCTATGGGAAGCCGCAGAGGCCCACAGTAGGGACCGGGACCGTTAGTCGGCACATCCCTGCACAGCGAGTCTAGACGCATACTCTACTTCCGGAACCGCAGGCCACGTCACGACGTTTAGCTTGCCAAGAGTCCAGCACAGTCTTCTCGCCCGGAGTGCGCGCATAACAAAAACACGCCAGCACTAAGTGCTGGCGTGTTTTACATGCTAAGTGCGAAGTAGGGGAGTGTAACTGTGTTACTCGCCCTTTTCAAAGCTCAGATGGTGCCCCTTCGCCTTAGGGAAGCGGCCGTGCACAAAGAAGTAGTAGATAGCGGCGATGACCACGAGGCCCGCGAGAATGAGATACATCGTGTCGAAGCCCGTTGCCGCAACGATGGGGCCCAGGCCGAATGGAGCCAGGCCAATGCCGAGGTCCATGAGCAGGAACATGGTGGAGATGCCCGCGCCCATTTGCGCGGCAGGCACCGAGCGCACGGAGATGGCTTGGCAGGCGGGGCTGAGGGTGCCGAAGCCCAAACCGGTGCAGGCGCCCGCGACCACCAGCATGACGTCATTGGTGGGGAAGCCCATGAGCAGCAGCGCCACGACAAAGGCGGCCAAGCCGAGGTACATCACGGCATTATCACCCTTATGGTCCTGGATGCGCCCCAAGACGAAGCGCATGATGAGCATCGTGACCGCATAGCCAATGAAGAACAGCCCTGCGCCGGTGGCCAGGTCTTCCTTGCGTGCGTAGGCGTTGAGATAGGTAACCACGCCGGAGTAGGCGATGCCGACTAGGAGCATGAATAGACCGATGGGAACCACGTTGGGGTGTACGGCATTGCGCAGCCTAAAGGCCGGCTTTTCGGAGGAAACCTCGGCCGGATAGCGCAGCACCAAGGCCAGGATCAGGGAAACGATATTTGCGCCAAGGGCGACTGCAAATAGCGTAGTGTAGCCGATGTTATTGGCCAAGAACAGGCCGATAGCTGGACCGAACGCGGTTGCCAGGGTAGTGCCCAAGGCGAAGTATCCGGTGCCTTCCGCACGGCGCTCGTGCGGGATAACGGACTGCGCTACCGCCATGAGTGCGGTAGAGGTCAAGGCATAGCCCGCGCCGTGCACCATTCGCACGATAATCAAGACCGCAACATTATGCGCAAAAAAGTACGCCACAGCTACAACTGTGACGAAGACCAGTGAAGTCAAGGCCGCCTTCTTGTGGCCCACGCGGTCTACGATCCAGCCGGAGAACACGCGCATGCACGTCGCGCCCAGAACAAAGGCACTGGAGGCGAAACCACCCACGGTATCCGATGCCCCGAAACTCTCTACCGCGTAGAGGGCCATGGTGGTTACGGACAGGTAGAAGACCAAGAACTGACAAAAATTAGCCACCCACGCGAGGACAAACGTAGGCGTAATCAGCGGCGGCTTAGCCGCTGCAGATTCTGTAGACGTCATATACTCACTCCAAATAACAAAAAGAAAATTCCCTCTCCACGCGCTGGCCATAAGGCCACGCATCGCAGATGAAGGAAATAGAAATTAAATTTTACGGAGAGGAACTATACGCCCCGCAGGCTGCAAAGGTTAATTGAAAAGCTTTCCAGGCCCTTACCGACGCCGCCCGTACACGGGCGGCTACCGACAATCGCTCCACTTTGAACTGGAAAATGCTACGCACTGGGTAGGTAGCGTTGACTTATTCGCGCTTAAGAAAAGTTCTTGAATCCTAGGCGCCGGCATAAGGATCACGGATACCCAAGTACTGCACCGAGGTATATTCTTCAATACCTTCGGCGCCGCCTTCGCGTCCTAAACCAGAGTGCTTGACGCCGCCGAATGGGGCAGCGGCATTGGAGATGACACCGGCATTGAATCCCATCAGCCCAAACTCGAGGCCGTCGGCAACGCGCCAGAGGCGATCGGAATCCTCCGTATATACATAGGAGGCAAGTCCGTACTCCGTATCGTTCGCAATCTCTAGCGCTTCCGATTCATCCTTGAAGGTGAGGATGGGCGCGACCGGGCCAAAAATTTCTTCCTGAGCGACGCGAGTTTCACGTGAAACATTGCTCAGGATAGTGGGCGCATAGAAGTGACCCGCGCCCTCGCCGCGGGTGCCGCCGGTGACAACGGTCGCACCCTTGTCCACCGCATCCTCAACCAAGGATGCAACATTGTCGAGTGCCTTAGCCTCAATCAGCGGACCACACGTCACACCTTCGTCCATGCCATTACCGACGACGAGTTTCTCAAACTCTGCTGCCAGCTTTTGCGTAAACTCCTCCGCCACGGACTCGTGCACCAAGAAGCGGTTGGCCGCAGTGCAGGCCTCGCCAATATTGCGCATCTTCGCGCCCATGGCTCCCGCAACCGCCTGGTCAATATCCGCATCCTCGAAAACAATGAACGGTGCATTACCGCCAAGCTCCATAGAGGTGCGCAAGACATTATCCGCGGCACCCTTAAGGAGGGTTTTGCCCACTGGGGTAGAACCGGTGAAGGAGAGCTTGCGCAAGCGGGCGTCGGCAAGCAAGGGCTCCGAAATGGCCGAAGCGGAGCTGCCGGAGACCACATTGAGCACGCCCTGTGGCAGGCCGGCATCGAGCATGGTTTGCGCGAAGTACTGCGTGGTGAGCGGCGTCAGCTTGGCCGGCTTCAGGACCATGGTGCAGCCCGCTGCAACGGCCGGAGCAACCTTTCGGGTGGCCATGGCGAGGGGGAAGTTCCACGGAGTAATCAATAGACACGGACCCACAGGCTTGCGGCGGGTAACCATGCGCAAGGTACCTTCCGGGACGGGGGAGTAGCGGCCATAATCGCGCGTGGCTTCCTCACTAAACCACCGCAAGTATTCCGCACCATAGGTAACCTCACCTTGCGACTCGGCAAAGGGCTTTCCCATCTCAAGAGTCATCAGGGTGGCGAACTCATCGGCGCGCTCGTGTACCAATTCAAAGGCGCGGCGTAAAATATCAGCGCGCTCGCGCGGGGTGGTGCGCACCCACTCATCTTGGGCCACACAGGCAGCGTCGAGGGCAGCCACCGCATCATCAGAATTCGCCGACGACAGCGTGGCGATGGTCGCGCCCGTCGCCGGATTTTCTACGTCAAAGGTCTCGCCGGAAGACGCGTCGCGCCACTGTCCGCCTATCAAAAGCTGAGTGGGGACCTTCGCTAGTAGTTCCTTCTGGTCGATGCTCATATTCATCACCTTTCTCCATTGCGTGAATGCACTCCACAGTACCGCGATTCGTTAGCTGGCTTTCTTGGTCCGGCGCCAAGCACAAGCGCATAGTGGGAGAGGATGAATATTTTTATCGATTACCTGACAGGCTATAGAAATCTAGGTTAGTATGACCGTTATGAAGAAGATGACTACTGCTTGGTGGTGGCGCGCGTAACCCGCGGGCCTTATTCCACATCCCATTTTTAGGCTCGCATTCTGCGGGCCTTTTGGCGTTTTAGTGCCTCTGCTCGCGGAAGCTTCCTATCCGTTTCCCCGTTCCCCACACCCATCGAAAGGGCACTGCAATGCCATACACCGCCACTCGCGACATCTCCTACGGCAGCGATGCGGCCGCAATCTTTGACGCCCTCGCACAACCGCACGACTCCCTACTTCTCGAAAGCGCGGACATTGAGACAAAGAAGAATCTCAATTGCCTCGCGGTCCTCAGGGCCGCCCTGAAAGTAACATGCCACGGCCAGAGGGTAGAGGTACGCGCCCTCACGGAGGCAGGGGAGACGCTCCTTCCTTCCCTCGAGGACCGGTTCCACCATCGCCTAGTTTCACGTGAAACTACCGCGGCAGTTTTCGAGTTCTCGCAGTCCACCCATCCAGACGAGCGGGAGCGGCTCCTTGCCGAATCTACCGCTGATATTTTGCGGTTCTTGCAATTAGAAGCCAACTATTCCTCTCCTTTATTGCCGTTCCTTGGGGGCGGATTCGCTTATGACTACCTCGCTACTTTTGAGGAACTGCCTGAGGTTGAGCCCGGGGCCAACACCTACCCGGACTTTGAATTCTTGGTAGCCCAAACGGTCCTCGCAGTGGACCACCTACAAGGAACTGCACACCTAGAAGGCTGGGACATCGACGACAAACGCCTGCGGGAAGAGTTGGATTCTCTTGCCTCACTGCCGGTGGCTGCTCGTCCCACGGCGCCGCAAAAGGAAAGGATCCGGGCGGTGGCCGATGTGGATGATGCAGGGTTTAGGGCGGACGTCGACAAGCTTAAAGGCAATATTCACGCCGGTGATATCTACCAAGTAGTGCCCGCGCGCGCCTTCACCGTGGAATGCCCCAACGCCCTGGCTGCCTACCGGGCACTGCGCGAGACCAACCCCTCGCCCTATATGTTCTACGTCCGTGGTGCCTCCTATGAGCTCTTCGGCGCCTCGCCGGAATCAAACCTCAAATTCACGCCAGAAGATAGGCAGGTCCAGCTCTATCCCATCGCGGGAACCCGGCCGCGCGGGCTCAACCCGGATGGCAGCATCAACCATGAACTGGATATCCGCAACGAGCTGGACATGCGTACAGACCAAAAAGAGGTTGCGGAACACACGATGCTGGTCGATCTTGCACGCAATGACCTCGCTCGCGTGGCCGTGCCCCGCGGCCGGCAGGTAGAAGAACTCCTGCACGTTGACCGCTACTCACGGGTCATGCACTTGGTCTCCCGTGTCACGGCGACGCTCCACCCGGACTTCGATGCGCTCGATGCCTACCGTGCGTGCATGAATATGGGGACGCTTACGGGAGCACCCAAACTTCGCGCCACCGAACTGGTGCGCCGCACGGAGGGGAAGCGCCGCGGATCCTATGGCGGGGCGGTGGGGTACCTGCGCGGCGATGGAGCCATGGATAACTGCATCGTCATCCGCTCGGCCTACGTCCAGGACGGAACCGCAGTGGTGCAAGCCGGCGCCGGAGTGGTCAAGGATTCCGTGCCGCAAGCCGAGGCCGATGAAACGGTGCATAAGGCCTACGCCGTACTCCATGCCATCGCCATTGCACACGGAGCCGAGTTGGAGGTACAGCGATGAGCTCGCCGCATATTGTCCTGCTAGATAACCACGATTCTTTTGTCTACAACCTCGTCGATGCCCTTGCTGGGTTCGATACCACCGTGTTTCGCAATACCGTAGCGGTGCACGACGTGCTGCGCGCACAACCCGACATTATTGTGCTTTCCCCGGGCCCCGGTCATCCACGGGACGCCGGCTGCATGATGGAACTTATCGACGCCACCCTAGGCACCACCCCGATCCTTGGCGTATGCCTCGGCTTCCAAGCACTACTCGAGCACCACGGCGGTTCGGTCGAACCGTGCGGCCCCGTGCACGGGAAGTCCATCCCGATGACCCTGACCGAGGCCGGCGTTATGCACCCCGTCTTTCAGGGCCTTGCCACCGATACTGAGCCGGACCAACCGGGTCACCTTGGTACGCAAGTTCCGGTGGCGCGCTATCACTCGCTTGGATGTACGGACCTACCTCGGGGGATGCGTTGTCTCGCGCGTACGTCCACGGACATCGGAGAGGTAGCCATGGCGGCCGAAACGGACGACGGTAGGGCCTTCGGCGTGCAGTTCCACCCTGAGTCCATCCTCACTCCCCGCGGCCCCCTCATGCTTGAGCGTTGCGTTAATCAACTATTTATGCACACCACTATGGATATGGAGCACTAAAAATGAATCACGCACCCCTGCGTACCTTGCAAGCCTTCCTGAATAACTCTCAGCCCACCATGGAAGAAGCCATGGAGGTATTTACCCCCTTGGCTGTGGGCGACTACGACGATATTCATATCGCGGCGCTGCTTACCCATATTCGCACCCGCGGCGAGACCTTCGCAGACATTGCCGGCGCGGCCAAAGCTTTCTTGAAAGTGGGCTATCCATTCCCCATCACTGGAAAAGGACTCATGGATTCGGCCGGCACTGGTGGCGATGGCGCGAATACCATCAATATCACTACGGGCGCCTCCCTCGTTGCCGCCGCCGGGGGAGTGAGGATGATCAAACATGGCAACCGCTCGGTCTCTTCCAAATCCGGATCGGCCGATGTCCTCGAAGCCCTGAATATCCCACTGGACCTAGACGCCGCCCGAGCAGTACGCCAATTTGAAGCTTCCAACTTCACGTTCCTATTCGCTCCGGCGTACAACCCAGCGGTCGCCCACGTACAACCGGTCCGCAAGGCGCTAGGTATCCCCACCATCTTCAATACGCTGGGACCGCTCCTGTCCCCAGGACGCCCGTCACTGCAAATCATGGGCATCGCCAACCCAGCCCAAGGCCAACTCATCGCGGAAGTCTTTCGAGAGCTCGGCCGAGAGCGCGCCTTAGTCGTCCATGGTGCTGGCACGGATGAGATCGCTACCCACGGCACGACACAGGTCTGGGAGCTCAAGGACGGCGAGATTGCCACTTATGAGCTCACTCCGGAAGACCTCGGCATCAAGCGCCACGAGCTGACGGACCTTGCAGGCGGCGACGGCGCCGCGAATGCCCAAGCCCTCCGTGCGGTTTTTGCCGGCCGTGGCGAGCCCGCCCATTGTGACACCATTGCCGCCACCGCCGGCGCGATGTTTTACCTCAACGGGACCACGGAGACTATCGCAGCGGGAGTCACTCACGCCAAGGAACTGATCAGCAGCGGCACTGTTGAAGAATGGCTCATGCTCCACGAGAGCGCCAACTATGCAATAGGGGAGGAGAGCTAATGTCGGTGAATACTTTGCCTACGGTGCTCGAGGAGATCGTCACCCAGCGTCGCACTCACCTGCCTGCACTCCGGGAGCGCCTGTCCCACGTGGACCTGGCTAGCGTGCCACGCTCGGAGCGTTCGCTTGCCGACGCCCTCCGTGGCACCAACCGCTTCATCATGGAGTGCAAGTCTGCCTCGCCGTCCCTTGGCAAAATTCGCGAGGACTATCGCCCGGGCGATATTGCCCGGATCTACTCTCGCTATGCCTCCGCCATCTCGGTGTTGTGCGAGCCCGATCGTTTTGGCGGCGACTACGACCACTTGCAGACCGTCGCGCTATCCACCCATGTGCCGGTGCTGTGCAAGGACTTTATTGTCGATCCCATCCAGGTATATGCCGCGCGCTATTACGGCGCCGATGCCATCTTGCTCATGATGTCTATCGTGGACGATGACACCTACGGTGAGCTCAAAGCACTGGCGGACGAACTCTGCCTAGACGTCTTGACTGAAGCCATCACCGAGGACGAAGTGGTTCGCGCAGTGAAATTTGGCGTCGATATCATCGGCATTAACAACCGCAACCTCCACGATCTCAGCATCGACCTGGGCCGCACCGAACGCCTAGCCCGCCATGTTCCAGACGGAAAGGTGATCGTTTCCGAATCTGGAATCCGCGATAATGCCACCGTCCGCCGCTTAGGAGCCCACGCACATGCTTTCCTTGTGGGCTCCCAGCTGACCTCCCGGGAGGACATCGATCGGGCGGCGCGCGACCTCGTCTTTGGCGCCAATAAAGTATGCGGCCTTACCACCGCCTCCTCCGCACAAGCAGCCCGCGCTGCTGGAGCTCGTTACGGGGGACTCATCTTCGCACCGGATTCGCCCCGCAGTGTTTCACGTGAAACCGCACAAAGCATCATTTCCGCGGAACCAGAGTTGGAGTACGTAGCCGTGACGCGGTCTACGGAGTTGGAGACGCTAGGAAGCCTTGCCAAGATCCCCGGCCTCAAGGTTCTTCAGCTTCACGCCCCATTCCAAGGGAGTAGGGAAGCAGAGCTGGAATTCCTTCGAGATGTACGCGGCGTCGCTGACGGTCTTCACCTTTGGCGAGGCATCGACATGAATAACTCTGACTTCGCTGCCTTGACGCCGGACCTAGTACCAGAAGTAGAGGCCCTCGTCCTCGACTCCGGCAATGGTGGGACGGGAACCACTTTTGAATGGCGGACGATTCCCCCTGAAGTGAAGGAGAAATCCCTGCTCGCCGGCGGGCTCCGGCTAGACAACCTCGAAGAGGCACTGTCGATCGGCACGGCGGGACTCGACCTCAATTCCGGTCTGGAATATGCGCCTGGGCACAAGGACGCTTCGTTAATCGCCCAAGCCTTTAGCACCATCCGAAACTACACACACCCATAGAAAGAAGAGAACGATGACAGTTTCACGTGAAACGCTCCTTCCGGCATACTTTGGCGAATTCGGCGGACAGTTCGTCCCCGAATCCCTCATCCCGGCGCTCGACCAACTTGAGAAGGCCTTTGTCGACGCACGAAACGACCCCGCATTTCGCAAAGAGCTAAGCACACTTTTGCGTGACTATCTCGGCCGGCCCACGCCAATTACAGAGGCGAGGAACCTCGGGGGCAAGGCGCGCATCTTCCTCAAGCGGGAAGATCTCGTACACGGTGGAGCACATAAGACGAACCAGGTCCTCGGCCAAGCACTGCTAGCAAAGCGGATGGGGAAGACACGCATTATTGCGGAGACCGGAGCGGGCCAGCACGGCACCGCTACTGCACTTGCTTGCGCATTGCTGGATCTCGAGTGTGTGATCTATATGGGCGCGAAAGATGTGGCCCGACAGCAGCCAAACGTATTCCGTATGGAGCTGATGGGTGCGAAGGTCGTCGCCGTCGACACCGGATCCGGAACTCTTAAAGACGCGGTGAACGAAGCCCTCCGTGATTGGACCGCCACTTTCCATGAATCCCACTATCTCCTCGGTACCGCGGCCGGACCTCATCCATTCCCAACCATCGTCCGAGAGTTCCACAAGGTCATCTCTGAAGAGGCTAAGACCCAGATGCTTGAGCGCACCGGTGGGCTACCGGATGTAGTCGTGGCTTGCGTCGGCGGCGGTTCTAATGCAATCGGTATGTTCGCAGATTTTATTGAAGAAGAGGAAGTGGAACTCGTCGGCGCCGAACCTGGCGGCGAAGGCCTAGACTCCGGCAAGCACGGTGCCACCATCAACAACGGTACGGTCGGCATCCTCCACGGCGCGCGCAGCTACCTCATGCGCAACGCGGACGGCCAAGTGGAGGAATCCTATTCTATTTCCGCCGGGCTCGACTACCCGGGTGTAGGACCGCAGCACGCGCACCTTCACGCCAGCGGCCGCGCACAATATGTCGGCATTACTGACGCCGAAGCACTCGAAGCATTCCAGCTTCTTTCCACTAAGGAAGGCATCATTCCCGCTCTCGAATCCTCTCACGCGTTGGCCTACGCCCTGAAACGCAAGGACGAGGACATCACCATCTTGGTCTCCCTGTCCGGCCGCGGAGACAAGGATATCGACCACGTTCGCCACACCCTTGAGGCCCACCCAGAATTCAAACTGCAGGAGAAGAACTAATGAGCACCCGATACGAAGACCTATTCCGCTCACTGCGCAACAGGGGAGAGGGCGCTTTCGTCCCATTCCTTATGTTGGGCGATCCCACGCCGGAGCACACGCTGGCCATCGTGCGAACGGTCGTCGCGGCCGGAGCCGATGCATTGGAGCTAGGTGTTCCATTTTCTGACCCAGTGGCCGACGGCCCCACCATTCAGGCCTCCCACCTTCGCGCGCTCGACGGCGGCGCCACCGTAGAGTCCGCCTTGGAACAGGTGCGAACAATCCGCGTGGAATTTCCCGAGCTTCCCATCGGCATGCTCATCTACGGCAATGTGGCGTTCACTCGGGGTTTCGACCGCTTCTACGCCGAGTTTGCGGAAGCAGGCGCGGATAGCATTTTGCTTCCCGACGTCCCCGTGCGCGAAGGCGCTCCATTCATCACCGCAGCAGAGAAAGCCGGCATTGATCCAATCTTTATCGCCCCGGCCCGCGCGACTGCGCACACCCTCGAGGGCGTCGCTCAAAGCTCACGCGGCTATATCTACGCAGTATCGAGAGATGGAGTTACCGGCGCCGAAAAGGAATCCGAGACTATTGGGCTCGAAGAAGTCGTCGCCAACATCAAAAGATTCGACGGACCTCCGGTGCTGCTAGGATTCGGCATTTCCGAGCCGCAACACGTGCGCGATGCCGTGACCGCTGGGGCAGCGGGGGCCATTACTGGCTCCGCAATCACCAAGATTATCGATCGCCACGTTTCACGTGAAACAGACGCGGAAGGCAGGCTAGTGGAAGGAACCCCAGGACGCATTTCCGATGCGAAAGCCTTGCATAAAGAACTCGCCGAATACGTAACTCGCATGAAGGCGGCAACTAGGAAGTAGTCCTGAAGACGCGAAGAACCCTCCTCAGCTCTCGGCAGCTGAGGAGGGTTCGCTATAAAAAGCCTCTACGCGGTTGCTTCTGCAGATTCCTCTTCAGTGTGGTCCTTTTTGGAGCCCGCGAACTTGTCCACGATCATCGCAATGGCGCCGTCGCCAGTAACGTTGGCAGCAGTGCCGACCGAGTCAATGGCGATGTAGGCCGCGATCATTAGCGCCACCATGCCATCGTCAAAGCCCATCATGTCCGCCAGTAGTCCAGCTGCGACCATGACTGCGCCGCCAGGCACGCCTGGTGCCGCGATCATCATAATTCCCAATAGGAAGATGAAACCAAGGCCGGTGCTCGTACTAATATCCAGGTTCGCCATGTACACAATCGCAAAGGCATAGAGCGTCAGCTTAATCATGGAACCAGAGAGGTGAATGGTCGCACACAGCGGGATAACGAAGCTTGCCACCGGCTTCGAAATGCCGTTCTTCAAGGTGGACTCCATAGACACCGGGATGGTGGCGGCAGAAGAAGAGGTTCCCAGTGCGGTGAAATATGCCGGAAACATATTGCGCAGTGCTTTGAAAGGATTCTTGCCAGTAATTGCACCCGCGATAATGTACTGGAGCACCAGATAGACCAGAGTCATAACAACCGCCAGGATCAGCACTTTGGCGAAGGCCGAGAGCACTGAGCCCAAATTGCCATTCATGCCCAAGCCCAAGAACATGCCGAAGATATAGAAGGGCAGAATTGGCACTACAAAGCCCCAAATGACCTTGACTACTACGCTCTCCAATTCCTTTGTCACCGCATACAAGGTATCGGACTTCACTGTAGTCATCGCTACACCGATGCAGAATGACAACAAGAGAGCCGTCATAACCTCAAAAGGCGGCGCCATTTCCACCTCGAAGTACGGAGTAAGTGCGCCCTCATCAATATCGGAGACATTTGTAATCAGATCCTGACCGCTGAGCATGGTGGGGTAGAGCCAGTGCGCAAGTACGTAGGCAAGAAGACCCGCAACAATCGTTGAGCCGTAGGCAATGCCTGCAGTAACACCCAGCCATTTTCCGGCTCCCCGCCCCAGAGCAGCAATCGACGGGGCGATAAGCGCGAAGATGAGGACCGGAATAAAGAAATTGAGGAAGTTACTAAAGAGTCCATTGAAGGTGGCGAATACGCGGCCAAACCATTCGGGCGCGAATTGGCTCACCACCACGCCAAGGATGATGGCGACGATGATGCGGAATAATAGGGATTCCGAGAGTTTCTTGAGATTCATGTACTTACATTCAAATTGGGTGTTTCGCCCCTTGGTAAAGGTTCCAGGGTGAAACAGCGCGGTATAGAGGCAATAGTCGATTCAATATCTATCGATCGACCTTAAAGGCATACTACCCGACAGAAGACTTAGCCAGAACACTCACCCCAGCCACGATTTTTATCCTGGCGCTACAAGGTTAAACTGAATACATGATCGCTGTGGGAATCATCTTTTTAATCCTCGCCGTCTTCCTCATCATCGTGGGAGCCTTGGCCTCGACCAAGCGCCTGCCTGGAAATAGTTATATCGGTTTACGCCTGCAGGAAATCCGCAAATCCCGCGAAGCATGGGACAATGCCCATCGCGTCGCCGGGCCATTCTGGATCCTTAGCGGTGTCTGTCTAGTTTTTGGCGGCATCGTCGCGCTCCGCTCTCAAGGCTGGATGTGGCTCATCCCGGTTCTTACCTTTGTGGCCGCTGTTCTAGCCCTCTCCATCGGTTCTAATCTCGGCTCACGTGCCGCGTTCCTCTACGAACAAGCACACGCGGATGAGGAGGGTTGTGGAGAATCCTGTAATTGTGGTTCCGACGGTTGCGGTGGGGAAGAGGCCTCCGCAGCATCCGCCCCCCAGGTTGATGTCGACGCACTCCGTCACGCCGCTCGCGAATCCGACAAGTAACCACGCACCGCTGCGCAATCTACCCCTTCTGGAGAAAGATTCATCTTCCGTCCAGAAGGGGAATTTTTGTAGCTATACCTTTCGTAGTGAGTTATCGCTACACACTTCCGGTTAGTCACAGTGACTTTATTAATTAGGACAGCTGTTTGCCCGTTTTTAGTAACTGTCAATATTTTAATCCAAACCACGGTCTGGAATTAACCCATACTTGAATAACTCTATAGTTGATTCACTGCACCATTGCGATTCCTGCGAGAGAGGGTAGAGGTTACGTAAAGCTGCCATGAAACCCTGACAGGCAAGAGCACAACCAGCCCCCTGAAGGGCAGAATATAGTGCATGAAGAAAAGTACCGCCCTGGCTGCCATCGCCGCTTCAACTTTTGTCATCGGCACGTACGCCGAGCAAGACCACAAGGCGACGACGTCTGTAGCAGAAGCACACGAACAACAGTCTGCGCAGAGCATCGTAAATGATTTAGGCATCGAGTCTGGCACCTATGAACTTGTCGCTACTTCTGAAGGCTCTCCGGAAACTTGGGAAGGACTCCTAGCTAACTAACTACAGTGTTTCACGTGAAACTTTAATTCCAACCGGACAAACGGGAACGGCACAATACGCAAGACCAACGGGCTAGAGTAGAAGCATGATCAAGTGCTCCCGTCGAATGTTCTTACTTGGAACCGCCACCACATTTGCAGGCGCCTACGCCGCGGCCTGTGGCTCCTCTCCGTCCGCAGAAATTGCGGCAACCGAGATTCCGATTGGCTCCGCGAAGATTGTCGATGGCGTAATCTTCACCCAGCCCAAGGAAGGGGAGTTTAAGGCCTACTCCCAAACTTGCCCCCACCAACACAATCCAATCACCGAGATTGATGGCATGACGGCCACTTGCACGGCACACAACACTTCCTACAATCTCAGCGATGGAAGCGTAATCTCCGGCCCGGGGCGCGATCCATTGGAAGAATACGAAGTTAAACAAGACGGCTCTAACGTCACCACGGCCTAAAGTGCATTTCCCGTGTGGTTTCACGTGAAACTACACGGGTTGTGTTTTCTTGGCCCGAGCATCTGCAGCATGTGATGACGAATAGGGTTTAAACTCTTAGCATGCTGCAGCGTTTGAAAAAGCCCGACCCGCTTATCGTCCTCATTATCCTGGCGGTCATCATTGCGATCATTGCACCAGCCCGCGGGAGCTTTGCCGACATATTCGGCCAATTAACAAACGTGGCCATCGCGCTACTCTTCTTCTTGTATGGCGCGAGGCTTTCCACTCAAGAAGCCCTCAACGGACTCAAGCATTGGCGGCTACACCTCACAATTCTCGCTTTCACCTTTGTGGTTTACCCGCTTATAGGCATAGCTCTGCGCCCACTCACCGCTGTCATATCGCACGACATGTACCTGGGCATCTTATTCCTCACGCTGGTTCCATCCACGGTGCAATCTTCGGTTGCCTTCACCTCAATCGCGAAAGGAAACGTGGCGGGCGCAATCGTATCGGCTTCTGCCTCAAACTTGGTGGGAGTAATCATCACTCCATTGCTCGTCATGTTCCTCATGGGAACTGGGGGAGGAGTTCACATCGATACGTCAGTATTCGGCGAAATCGCCCTTCTATTGTTGGCGCCATTTGTTTTAGGTCAGCTTACTCGGCGCTGGGTGGGGAAGGTTGCGCAAAGCAAGGCCACTAAGGTCGTGGACCGCGGCTCAATTGCGATGGTGGTGTATTCCGCTTTTTCCAAGGGCGTTGTGGACGGAATTTGGTCCTCTATTTCTCTGTGGGACCTGGCGTTCCTAGTTGTCTTCGCCGCGATCTTCGTCGCTTTCATGCTGTGGCTCACCAGAAAGGCAAGCCAAAAGATGGGATTCAACCGCGCCGATACCATCGCAATCGAGTTCTGCGGATCGAAAAAGTCATTAGCCACGGGGCTACCCATGGCCTCGGTCATCTTTGCTTCTGGCGGCGCATCCCTTGGGCTACTAATCCTCCCGTTGATGATTTACCACCAGGTTCAGCTGATGATGTGCTCATGGCTAGCGGCCCGCTACGCGCAGCACCCCGACACGTAACTACACTTAAGTGCCATGACGAATTACCTTTACGTACGAACCGAACTGAATGTGCCCGGAGTGGGCTCAGCAATTCACATGGCGGAAATGGAAGAGCGCGATGCCCGCAGCTGCCGCATGGTGCGCATGATTGCGCTGGATCCCTCGGATGCCATCGTCGGGGTAGCAACACCAACTAGTTCCACGGGAAACGTAGATCAACCGCAAGAGGTTGTCCCTCACCCGGATACCTATGATGATTTTCCGGACATTAGCGCGCAGTACGTGGACCAGTCTCGGTTCGACGCCCTGTGGTCCGAAGCCACCGCCAAGTTCGGCCTATAAGAGTCGCAAGGGCTAAAACACTACGTTGACGAGGAGCATATAGAAGGCGGTTCCTCCGAAGATGGACAGCGCTGACTCGCGCTTCCACAGGTGGAGTAAAAAGGTAACGAGCACGCCGAGTAAAGCCGCCCAAATACCACCGGGGGCGCCAGCCTGCCCGTGGACGGTATAGACCACCAAGATGGTCATCACGCCCACAGGCATCATCATGCCGAGCAAGGAAAAGAACTGACTATCCTTCATCCATTTCACAAAGGAGAAAGGAAGTTGGCGAAGTACAACGGTAATGAGTCCGACGGGAACTAGGACGGCCGCGATGGAAGCAAGGGTGACTCCAGCAGGCATTAGCACTCCTCCCGGAATCCCTTAAGGTCGCCTCGCCTACGCAAGCTGAAAGCGGCATCGACGCGTGGGGATAGATACCGAATAATGAGCAGGATGAAGTAGACGCTGAGAGCCACCATGAGGAGTTGTCCAGGGGCGAAGGCGGCCGCGAGGATTCCCACCAGAGCCGCGCTTAGGGGTAAAGAGAAGTCCTGATTATTGCGGAAGGAATCCATCGCCAGCACGACGAAGAGCGCCACTAGGGCGAATTCCATGCCCTGCACGGTAGAGGGAATCACCTGGCCGGCGAGAGCACCGACAATGCCACCACCTACCCACAGAGCCTGACAAAAAATTTGGATGGTGAGGATCCGGCGTCCGGTCGGGCGGTCATGGGTGGGGAGGGAGGAGACGATGGCATAGGTTTCGTCGGTAAGCGCATAGGTGGAATAAGCCCTGCCCAGGCGCGAGTTAATGCGGTGGCGAGGAAAAGTAAGACCATAGAAAATATGGCGGAAGTTCACCATGAAACCGGTGACCAGGGAGGCCACGGCTGTGGCGCCGCCGGTGACCATGGAAATGGCCAGGAACTCCATAGAGCCGGCGTAGATGACGATGGAGAAAATAGGCGTCCACCACCAACTGAAGCCGGATTGGACCATGAGCAGGCCGAAGGCTAGGCCAAGGGGAATAAGGCCGATGGCGGCGGCCCAGGTATCCTGCACACCTTGTGCAATATCCTCACGCATGCGGGCTAGTGTAGCCCACTGCCTGCAGAGCGATAGGAATTAATTGTCTTCCAAGTTGACAGGGTAGGTGGAGTACAGCGGCAACGGCATAGGTTGGCGCTTCATAACATCGGACCAGAGGTCGGCCGGACCCGGCGTAATAACGTCTTGGGCCAGGGCAGGGGAGACGAACCATTCGCCGGCCTCAATCTCCTCCGCGAGCTGGCCTGGGCCCCACTCGGCGTAGCCGGCAAACATGCGCATGCCCGAGACCAAGGGCTCTATCTCTTCTGGGTCGGCACGCAGATCCACATGCGCGAGGCGCGGGGCGAGGCGGGTAAGTCGGTCATGCTTGTCCGGATCGACGCCCTGGTTGGTCTGCGCGAGTCCTACGACGGATTGCTGATTGAGCGGGCCGCCGATGTACAGCGCCTGCGGCTTGGCCACAACGGGAAGCCATTCCGGCAGCACATTGAAAATCGCCACCTCGGAGCGCTTGGTCAGATCCACGCCGAAGGTCATCATGTCATTGTGCTCAATAACGAGAATGACGGAACGGGCGAATTCCGGCGAAAGCATCCCCGGAGCGGCGATGAGCAGCTGGCCGGGGGCGGGGTCATTGCGCTCGAGGGCGTTGAATAATCTATCGGCAAACATCACTGTTTAGAATCCCACCACTCGCGCAACTTCGCAATCGCTTCCTCGCGCTCGAGGGGACCATGCTCGAGGCGCAGCTCCTTGAGATAGGACCATGCCTGGCCCACCTCAGGGCCGGGCTGGAGGCCTAGGATCTCCATGATCTCGTTGCCGTCGAGGTCTGGACGCACGCGGGCCAAGTCCTCCTTGCGGCCGATCTCTTCGATACGCTCCTCGAGCTGATCGTAGGTGCGCTGGAGGCGGCGGGCCTTCTTGGCATTGCGGGTGGTGCAATCGGCGCGCACCAGCTTGTGCAGGCGGGGAAGAAGCTTGCCGGCGTCGGTGACATAGCGGCGCACGGCGGAATCGGTCCATTGATTTTCCCCAAACCCGTGGAAGCGCATGTGCAGGTACACCAGCTGGCCGATGGACTCCGTGGTGGCCTTGGGGTACTTCAACTTGCGCAGGCGCTTGCGGGCGAGCTTCGCGCCCACCACCTCGTGGTGGTGGAAGGAGACCTTGCCATCGGTGTTATCAAAGGTATCCGGCTTGCCAATATCGTGCAGCAGCGCCGCCCAGCGCAGGACGAGGTCTGGACCATCTTCTTCCTGGTCCATGGCCTGGCTCAGCACCTTGAGCGAGTGGGCATAGACGTCCTTGTGCTGCGCGTGTTCGTCCGCGGTCATGCGTAACGCGGGGATCTCTGGGAAGATATAGTCCGCGATTCCCGTAGATACCAGTAGATCGATGCCATCCCACGGGGCCGTGCCGCAGATGAGCTTATCCAGCTCCACCTGCACGCGCTCCACGGTGATGCGCTGGATCTCGCCAGCCATATCCCGCATGGCCTCCACAACGCGATCCGCCACGCGGAATTCCAACTGGGAGGCGAAACGCGCCGCACGCAGCATGCGGAGCGGATCATCGTGGAAGGAGATCTCCGGCTTATCCGGGGTATCGAGCACCCGGTCAGCTATGTCTTGGAGGCCGTGGAGGGGATCGTGGAACTTAAAGGAGGCGTCGGCAAGCAGCTCAATGGCCATCGCATTGGCCTTGAAGTCGCGCCGTACTAGGTCGCCCTCCAAGGTGTCACCGTAAACCACCTCTGGATTGCGGGACTGGCCGTCATAAGAATCAGAGCGGAAGGTGGTGATCTCAATCTGCTGGCCCTTGTAGGCCGCGGAGACGGTACCGAAGTCTATGCCGGTATCCCACACGGTTTCGGCCCACTCATCGAGGATCTCCTTGACCACCTCGGGGCGGGCCGGGGTAGTAAAGTCCAGGTCATTTCCCAAGCGACCCAAAAGCGCATCGCGCACAGAGCCGCCCACGAGGTAGAGCGAGTAGCCGCGCGCGGCAAATTTCTCCACCAGCCCACCCAGCAGGTTGCTGAGGGAGGAGACGGTGGATTCCGCGCGGGCAAGAACGCCGATTAGCTGAGTGTCCTGAAAATTCACGGGTGAGAGTCTACTACGATTGGCAGGGATGACTAACCAAGAACAGGGCCCCTCCAAGGGAGGCGGCCGCAACCGCAACCGGTCTCGGCGCAGGCGGCGCCGCCGGCCGGATAATCGCGCGCGCCGCACCACCCAGCAGCGCAAGCCCTACCGCGGTGGCAATGGCCAATCCACGGCCATGGAAACCCGCGATGAAACCTCCGCGGGCGGCCTCGTTGTCTCCGGCTTGGCGGAGTGCGTCGATGCCAATGGCAACGTCGACCTTTCCCGGCTCTATGTGGCGCTCATCGGCCGCCTCGACCGCCGCGGGCGCCTGCTGTGGTCCATGCCCAAGGGCCATGTGGAAAATGGCGAGGCCAAGGAGGTCACCGCTGAACGCGAGGTATGGGAAGAAACCGGCATTTCTGGTGAGGTTTTTGCGGACCTCGGCATGATTGATTACTGGTTCGTCTCTGATGGCGTGCGCATCCATAAGACCGTGCACCACCACTTGCTGCGTTTTGTAGACGGCATTATGAACGATGAGGATCCAGAGGTCACCGAGGTCTCGTGGATCCCCGTCTCTGAACTCATCGAGCACTTGGCTTACGCCGATGAGCGCAAGCTGGCGCGCATCGCGCATGATCTCCTTCCCGATCTCGCACGAAAGGAAGCCGCGGCGGGGAAAGTGACGCCACGGTAATGCGCCAACGCCTGAAGTCTTGGGCCGCCGTGGGCGGCTGCATGGCGGTAGCGGGGTGGGGCTTGTGCCTGCCGCTACCAGAAGCCGCCGCGCAGATGGACTCGGCCGCCGAAAATCAGCAGGATATCCAGGCATGGTTGGGCGCGCGCGGGCCGGAGCGGGCCACTCTTGATCTCCTTACGGCCGAGCCCTTTTCCGTGGGCAAGGCCCTGAAACTGACCTTCCGCCTGCACAATCCAACCGATGAAGCCATGGAGAATCTTCAGCTCACGAGCCGCCGCGGCGATGCCGTGGAGGATACCGCGCAGGCCCGCACGCAGTTGGCCACCGGCGAATTCCCGTATTACGGTCCGAGCACTACCACCGCGCCCCTGCAGCCGGGCGAATCCCGGGAGGTTACCTTCCAGGTTCCCACCTCCCTGCACGAGGAGCAGACCCTGGCCATCGAAGAGCCTGGCTCCTATCCGCTGCTGTTTACCCTCACCGGCACCGTAGGCGGCGAGGCGGTCAGCTTTGCGGAGGAGCGCCTCGTAGGCCAGGTAAAGGGGAAGGAGCAGGCGCTTGGCGATGCCCCCTCGGATCCCAAACCCCACGATCTCACCGTGGTCTATCCCATCAGTGCCGATATTGACTCGGTACCAGGCGGCGTTGGGGGAGAGGACCTTATCCTCTCCTCTGATGAGCTGGCCGGTGAGCTGGCGGAGGGCGGCCGGCTCGATCGCTTGGTCAGCACGTATGCCGACCACGACCTGCGTGGGGCAGGCTGCGTAGCCATCGATCCCGCCCTCTTGGATACGGTCAACCGCATGGCGGAGGGCTATAAGGTGGGGCCGGCCCGCCTACCTCAAGCCGAGCGACCTAAGCGCCTGCGCGATTCGTGGTTCACTAACGATGACGATGTGCACCTCGAACCCGGCACTGGAAAAGAGGACGCTGCCCGCTGGCTCAAGCGCCTGCGCGAGCTCGATTGCTTTATGTCTATGCCGTGGGCGAACGCCAATGCTTCCTCCGTGGCCAAAGCGAATAATCCCTTCCTTACCTACGAAGGACTGCAACGCGGCAATCACACCATCGAGCGAATTCTCGGTGCCAAGCCGGCCACCACCGTGCTCGCGGTCGGCTCCGGCTATGTGGATCAGCAGCTGCCCCTGCCCGCATTGGTGGCGGATAATACTTCGTGGCCCGGCCGCGCCGTGACTTTCGACGCCTCCCTGGGCGCCCTCCTCGCCCAAACCGGCTCCAAACCACAGACGGTGGGCTATTCCAACCCAGAGCTGCGCTACGATTACTCGCTCGACTCCGATCTTTCTCGTGCCATCACCGGCGGCGCCGCACTGAGCTTGGCCGCAAGCGATGACACCGTGGCGCGCTTGCCCAATTACTTGGATCCCAGCGCGGCCGAGTACGCACTCGACTCTGCCGAGGCACTCATCGCTTCCGGTAAGTCCCATCCGCGCACCGTCGGCAGCCTGAAGCAGGAGACCGCAGAGCCCGGTTCACTGCCCGGCAGCCCCTTTAGCGATCCCGCCGCCTTTGCCGAATCCGATATCGTCCGCGTGGAGCAGCAGGCTCGCTATACCGACGAGCTGATGAATATCATGGTCGATGATCCCGATATCGCGCTCACTCGCTATGAATTCGTCCTGCCTTTGCGCCGAGATCTGCTCGCCGCCCTCTCGCTGACCAACCGCGATAGCTTGGGAAGCAATGCAGAGGCGCAGCGCCGGTTCACTCATACGATGGATGTACATTCCGATACGCTGCGGGACCTGCGTTCTTCTGTGGCGCTTATCCCACCGGGCAATGTCTATACCCGCGTATCCGAGTCATCGCCGCTGCTCATCGTGGCAGAAAATGGCCTGCCACTCCCGGTGGAGGCCAAGCTGCAATACGACGCCCCCGATGGCGCGCGCCTCAACACACCCAAGAGTGTCCGTATTCCGGCCAAGGGCTCTATTACTGTATCCATGACCGCCGATATGCCTAAGGACGCCGATCGCACGGACATTGGCCTGTGGCTTGCTACCCCAGAAAAGCAAACCATCTCCGAGCCCATCAATATCGCTGTGCAAACGCGTGCCGGTATCGTAAGCGTGTATGGCGTCGGCATAGCCGGCGCCCTTGCGCTGGTCTTAGCCACGCTCTTCCGGCTAGGCCGCCATCGGCGCAAAAAATCACAAAGGCTTAAAAAGTAAGTTGAAGTTGTATCCTCTATGACTGATAAGACTGGCCGCGAGGCCGAACACGTGGAGAAGTCACCTGCGGGTGTAGTTGAGCCGAAGGATGCCGCCGTGCCGGCAGAGCACCCCGCCCCGGCGGGTGCCCGCGGCCGCATCGTCCAGGCCTCTCCTCCCGCTCCGGTACCCGAAAAGCGCCCCACCCCAGCGGTGAAGGACACCACCGTTCCTCCCGAGGAGGATAAGTCCGCGCTCACTGGACGCAACGCGGACAATGAATCATCCAATCAGGATGTCATCCGCGCAACAGGCACGATGGCCATCGCGACGCTGCTATCCCGCATCACCGGCTTCTTGCGCCAGATGCTCATCGGCGCCACGCTCGGCGCAACGGTGGGAACTGCGTTTAGTAGCGCCAACCAGATCCCCAACCTCGTCACCGAGATCGTTTTGGGTGCGGTGCTGACCTCTCTGGTCGTGCCCGTCCTCGTGCGGGCCGAAAAGGAAGACACGGACCGCGGTGAAACCTTTGTCCGGCGGCTATTTACCCTGGCCTTTTCCATCCTGGGCATAGTTACCATCGCCTCCGTAGTACTCGCTCCCTTCTTAACCAGGATGATGCTGCCGGAAGATTCCAAGGCCAATGCCGTGCAGGCAACGTCCTTGGCCTTTTTACTGCTGCCACAGATCCTTTTCTACGGCCTCTTCGCCCTCTTCCAGGCCGTCCTCAATACCAAGAATGTCTTTGGTCCGGGCGCCTGGGCGCCGGTAATCAATAACGTCATCTCCATTAGCGTGCTGCTGGCTTATCGCATCCTGCCAGGCGAGCTCGACCCGCATGATCCCACGCCGGTGGCCGATCCACACGTCATGCTACTGGGCTTGGGCACCACCACGGCGGTGATGGTGCAGTGCCTCATCCTATTGCCGTATCTGAAAAAGGCCGGCATTAACCTGCGCCCCAAATGGGGCTTGGATGCGCGCATCAAGCAATTCGGTGGCATGGCACTGGCCATTATTACCTACGTAGCCATCTCCCAGTTGGGCTACGTAATCACCTCTCGCGTGGCCGCATACGCGGATGCGGGCGCTCCGCTGGTCTATCAGAATGCCTGGCTCATGCTGCAGGTGCCTTATGGCGTTATCGGCGTGACGCTCCTGACGGCGATTATGCCTCGCCTGTCCCGCAACGCCGCCGACGGCGATGTAGATGCCGTGGTCCGCGATCTCACCCTGGGCTCCAAGCTGACTTTCATCGCACTTATCCCCATCGTCATCTTCATGACCGGCTTCGGCGTTCCTATCGCCCGTGCCCTCTTCCAATACGGTGCCTACGGCGCCGAGAGCGCCGAGCAGCTCGGCCTGACCATCAGCTTCTCCGCCTTCACACTCATCCCGTATGCCTTGGTGCTGCTGCACCTGCGCGTGTTCTATGCCCGCGAGGAAGCCTGGACGCCTACCTTCATCATCGCCGGCATCACGCTGACCAAGATCGTCCTCACGCTCTTGGCACCATTGATGACGTCCAACCCAGACCGCGTGGTGATCCTGCTCGGTACGGCCAATGGCTTTGGCTTCGTCTCCGGTGCGGTCATTGGCGGCTTCCTGCTCAAACGCAAGCTCGGCAGCCTCGGCGGCAAGGCCGTCACGCAAACCGTGTTGTGGGCTTCCGGTGCCGGCCTAGTGGGCTTGGTCGTCTCCTGGGTGCTGTACTGGGTCGTGAATCTCCTCCTCCCGGAGAATTTGCCGTCCATCGTCTCGCTGATCAAGGTCGCGGTGCTCGGTGTCATATTCCTCATCGCCACCGGCTTGGTGCTGTCCAAGTCCTCCTTGCCGGAGGTCCAGAACCTGGCCCGCGCCCTACAGCGCATTCCGGGCATGTCCCGCTTCATCAAGGTCGATTCCTCCAAGGCCATCGAGCTGGAGGAGCCCGACGTACCGGAAATCCGGCCGGTATTTACCCAGGATGCTTTCAATGCCACCCTGGTGCCGCCGCCGATGTCCGCGGGCATCGTCCGCGGACCACGCCTGGTCCCAGGCGCCCCGGTATCGGACGGTCGCTTCCGCCTGCTCCAAGATCACGGTGCGGTCACTGGTGCGCAGTTCTGGCAGGCACGCGAACAGTCCACCGGCCGACTGGTCGCCTTGACGTTCGTCGATACCAATAGCCTGGCGCCAATTGCGCCGGCGACGCCGGGAGTTGCAGCCCGTCGCTCCGCAGAGATTTCGCGCAATACCCGCCGCCTTGCCGAGCTGGAGCTCGATACCGTGGCGGATAATATCCAAGTTCTGTCTTATCGCACTGGCTGCCTGGTAGTGGCGGATTGGTTTGAGGGCACCTCCCTTAAGCAGGTGGCTGAGGCCGATAACCTCGATCCCCATTCCGTGGCTCGTGCTACTGCACCGCTATTTGCTGACGCCGCCGCTGCCCACGATGCCGGCCTCATCCTCGGCGTGGAGCACCGCGATCGTTTCCGCGTTTCTACCGATGGCGTGGTCAAGGTTGCCTTCCCCGCCGTGCTGGATGGCACCTCCGCCGCTACCGACCGCGAGGCTTTAAGCTCCGCCCTGGAACTGCTCGTAGAGTCCACGGAGCCTTCGCCGAAGAAGCTGCGCGATATTTCTGAGGACGCCAACCTTCCCGCGGACGAGGCCGCCCAGCGCGTCGAAGATGCGCACTACGCGCTCGATAGTGCCGACGAAGACAGCCGCGAGGAAAAGATGGAGGAGCTACAAGAGGCACAGGCACTCACCTTGGCCGGCATCGCCCAGCGCCTGCGCGACTTCGCACCGGATGAACCAGAAGAAGCACCTGAAGCCCTGCCGGTGAAGGCACAGGTAGAACCGGACCAAGAGGATGACCCGGCGCAAGAACCCGGCTTTGGCGGCCGCGGTTATTCCGGTTCCGGCGTCATCGTCATCGGCATCTTCGCCACCATCTTCGTCGTAGCAATGGCCGCGCTCACCACCTGGATCATGTCCTTGCTCAGCAATGTGGAGGCATCCAACCCGGTCAGCGAGACCATCCACGGCAGCACGGACATTCCGGATACCCCGCCGGTGCGTCTCCAGCCTTCCTCTGCGGTTACCGTCCCTGATAACAAGGACTATGCAGCGCTTATCGACGGCAAAACGGCCACCACTTGGTCCACCGAAAAGGAGGACACCGGCGTCCTCGTCACCTTGGATAACCCGACCCACCTCGCGGTAATGCCAGTAGTCCAGTCCAACTCCACTGGGGCGAAGTACGCCGTCTATGGCGTAAATCAGGACAGCTTCAATCCGGAGAACCCACAAGCTGGCTCCCTGCACCAACTGGCCAGGGGCAAGTTCGAAAGCGGCAAGGAAGATATCGAGCTGGAGGAAACGACCGAGCAATTCGACGGCCTCCTCCTCATGATCACCGAGCTGCCCAAGTCCAATAAGGCAACCATCGCAGACATTGGTCTCGTCGGGCAGCCCTAGGCACAGCCCACACGGCCGAATCGAGGACACGCCCCTCGATTCGGCCTTCTTTCTTAAGATTTTCCGCATTCACACCTCTTTGAACTGCACGTTCAAAAATCATTTACTTCACGTGTTGACTATTTAGAAGTGGTACTTACACTGTGGGGCGTAACGCACACAACAGCCTTAGGAGTATTCATGGTGCTGTTGCAAAGTTGGGGCAGTAGAAAGACCGGCGTGAAATAATCAGAGCCATGGGCATCTTCTCCGGTCGGCATTTCCCCCGTGACATCATCCTGTGGGCGGTGCGGTGGTACTGCCGCTACGGCGTGAGCTACCGCGACCTCGAAGAAATGATGACCGAGCGGGGTGCGCCAGTCGATCACACCACGATCTACCGCTGGGTGCAGAAATACGCCCCTGAGCTGGATAAGCACACTCGCTGGTACCGGCAGGTACCCGACTGGCAGGCCCGGTCCTGGCGGGTGGATGAGACCTATATCCGGGTCGGCGGCACGTGGTGCTATCTCTACCGGGCTATTACCGCCGGTGGGCAGACCTTAGACTTCTACCTCTCACCAAAACGGAATGTGGCTGCGGCCAAGCGTTTCCTGGCCAAGACGCTGCGATCGAATACGACAGCCGGGTCCCCGCGGGTCATCAACACCGACAAGGCACCAGCTCTGGCCAAGGCAATATCCGAGCTGAAGGCGGAGGGAATCTGCCCTCAGACGGTGGAGCACTGGCAGGTGAAATACCTGAACAACGTTCTCGAGGGAGATCATGGCCGACTTAAAAGAATCCTGGGACCGAAGGGGGCGTTCAAAAACCGAATTTCCGCCTACCGGACGTTGAAAGGGATGGAAGCGATGCATTCATTACCGAAAGGTCAGGGCACGATGTTTGCTTATGGGCACCCCAATCCGGACGCGGTGATCGTCAACCGGGTCTTCGAGACGGCCTGAGAACGCCGGCACGCAGCGGCCATCAGGAAATGAGAAACTGGGTCGTCTCGGCTCTCCGCCCAACTTTGCAACAGCACCCAACGTAACGACCCTTGGACAGACGCCTTCAGGTGAGTGGAGTTTCCAAAGCAATCGTTACACTTGTAATTATGGAGTTTGCCTCTATTAAGGTGTGGTGCGTTGGAAGCTGATGTGTGGGCTCGGGGGTTAACCGAGGCCGAGACGGTCGATGACGTCCGCTTGAATCTTGCGAGAATTGGTGTTTTTTCAAAAACAGAACTCGTCAACATACCATTACTCAGTTTGACCACGCTCACTGAGCGCTATATTTCTGTTTCAGCTAAAGAGCAAGAGCAGACTGATGATATTTATCAGAATTTGCTCGTGAAGCAGACCGACGAGTTTGGCGAAGCGATAAAAAGATTGAGCGCGGATCCTTATTCTTTCGTGTTTTCAGTGCTCAACCAGCCCGACAGAGTTACGGGTGAGTTTGCGGCGGCGCTGCAGTTGAGGTCAACGAAACGTATTGGAAAGATGACTGCGCAGATTTGGGCCGGTATGTTTTGCCAAGCCGGGATAGAACACCTTCTCCATACTGGGAAAAACTGGAAAGCGCATCCTCTCGCCGCAGTCTTTGGGAGTTCCCCTAGGACTACTTACTTGCCTGTCCATAAGCACCGATGACCGTCTGGCTGTTCATCAACTACGTAGGTTGATTCTGAAATCTGAAGTGTCCCGGGTTTTGTTCTGTTTGAGTACACCCAAGCGCCACAATCTGCACCGTTCGCCATGGATTGCCCCAGCCTTTTGCTGTAGTTTCTACTGCTTCTACAGAAAGCAAACACGCTTTGAGCTCGTTCGAGTTACTGGAGCTTGAACCCTACGACGTCTACTTCGTCATCGGCAGCTAATCCGGGATAGTGAGTATCTAGCGCTTCCTGAAGCTCGGAAAGAGAGCCAAAACCGTCATTTCTAGCTTGCTTTTCCGACAATTCACTTCGCTGGGTAGAGACAACGGACGTAACCTGTGCCGGAATAGTGACGACCTCTCCGGATTCTTTCTCGAAGACAATTTGGGCACTTCCTTCATGGAAAGGATCGTCTACCCGGATGGTTTGTTGCTTTTCTCCGCTACGAATTGATTCCTCGTAGCCTTCCCACATGTAGATGCGCTGCTCTTGTTCCATATTTCGCCAGTTGAATGCGAATGGCAAGAGTTCTTCTACGGTAGGTGCTTCAAGTCCATTGCTTCCGCGCACGATGCACCGAATGGACGGATCAACATCAAAAAGCACCTGGCGGCATTTACCGCAGGGAGGAATAACTTGACCAGTAGGTCCGTATACGGCGGCTACTGCTTGGATTGGGTCCTCTGGATAACTAGCAGCATGGTTGGCTAAAGCCGAGATCTCCCCGCAAGGACCACCGAGGAAATGGTGCGCGTTCAAACCGAGTACGTGTTTTCCTGATTTGGTAAGGAGCGCTGCGGCTACAGTGTGGTCTTCTCCGTCTTGAAAACGCTGTGCATGGGTGGTTGCTTTGTCCAGTAGATTTCGAAGTTCGTTGGTAATCACTCTTTAAGGGTAATAACTGCCAACGCGCTTCATCTAGGTGACGACGGAGATCAGGAACACTGGGGGTTTCCACGACCACTAGAAATCAAGCGCGCCGGGGAGACGATGAAACCCCGGGGATCCTGCACCGGGTGGGGCGCTGCGAAGGCTGGCGCGGTAGCCAGGGTTGCGGCGGTGTCCACCGCCAGGGCGACTGCGCAGGTGGTGGTGAGGCGGCGGGTAGTAGAAGCCTGAGAGGAGGATGAGTTCATGATGTTAATCAACGCACCAGGCAAAAGCCCGTTAACTCTCCGTGGTGTCCCCAGCGCCGGAGGTTGCGGGGCCCTCCTCGCCTTCCTGCTTGCGGAAGTTCTTCCACCACCAGCGGATTAGCAGCAGCACGATGATTGCCGCGGCAGCGAGGATGGCCCACATCCACCACTGCCAGGTTGTGCCCTGCCCGTCGAAGACGGACTCTTCCTGCGGGTCCATCGGCACGCGCTCGGCGGTGATGATCAGCCGGTGGGTGTTGATGCCATAGGGGGTGCAGGTGATGAGCGTGACCAAGTCCTTATTCGGCGTGCGGCGCAGCAGACTGGTCTTATCCGGGGTGACGACCTCGATGTCCCGGACCTCGTACTTCAGCTTCTCGCCCGCCGCGGCGACGTAGACTGGGTCGCCCTTCTCAATCTGGTCGAGGTTGTCCCACAGGGTGGCGTTCTGCAGTCCGGTATGAGCAGAAAGCGCGGAGAGTCGGCCCTCTGGTGGGGCGGGCGGGATAGCGCCATCCTCGCCGAGCTCGCCGGGTGCGCCAACAGGCAAGTCCGTGCCGTAAAGGTGGCCGACCCCGCGGGCCAGCACGCGGTCGGAGGTGCCATGGAAGATTGGCAGATCGGAATTTATGGAGGGCAGCACAATGCGGCCCATGGCCTCGGTCTCATTCAAGACGGAGAGGTAATTCAGGTAGCGCTGATACGCCGGGGAGCTCTCGTCGTCGGAGCTGGTCCACGCATCGCTGGGATCGATATCCCCGAGGTTGGCGTTGTATTGTTGCGCCTCCTCCCAGGCCTTATTGAGGACCTCTGGGGGCACGCCCTTTTCCAGCTGCGAGTAGGCTTCGGCGGCGCGGGACTGCTGGTAGTTATTCCACTGGGTGGAAAGCACCGGGTATAACAGTACGCCCAGGCCGGCGAGAATGAGGACGACGGCAATGATCGCGTTGGTGTTCAGTTTCTTGTCTTGGCGGGGCGGGGTCGCGTCCGTCGTGTTCGGCGTTGGGGGTTGGTCTGTCATAGGCCTTAACTTCTACTGAGGGGTTGGGGCTCGCTCCGGTGGAACGTGGAGAGTTGGAGTCTATTCTTCGCTGCGAGGTTACAAAAAGCGTAATTTTTGCTGTGAGATGTTTATCACTTTTTACCCTAATGTGGGGGAGTATATTACTGGTGCGCTTAGAGCGAAAAACTGTTCAACAGTCTAGGTCAGGAGCGATTTTGAGTCGCGCCAGCCAGATTTGTGTTGGGAGGATCAATAAGGTATGCCTTAATTATTTTAGCTGTTGAGGGGCGTCGAAGTGATAAGTTAATGATGTGCGATTCACTAGGTGGGAATTGCGGGTCTGAAACCCGAGAATTGGTGACATCACAACAAAAGTGATCTGTCAACAATAGGGTTTGGGGCGCGTGTGACCACCAGCGAATTTTAAGGTGTCGTGGTTGAAAAGGCGGCAAGCTTAAAAGTAGCTAACCGGAGTGGGTCGCTGAACGTCGAGGGGTGCTACGCGCTCCAGTCACTACTGATGTAAAGGAATTCACTCCAGTGAAGAAGAACACTCTGACCATTCGTTCGGTCACTTTCGCCGCCGTCGCTGGCCTCTCCTTGGGTATCGCTGCCCCGGGCGCGATCGCTGGCGCTCAGGAGTCGACCGTCAACCAGACCGCAGGCGACTCCCCGCTGGTGAATAAGGACGCCAGGGGTGCGCTGACCATCCACAAGTTCGGTAACCCGATCAATGAAGGCACCCCGTCGGGCACTCTTGAAGATGCGAAGGACGTCGAGCGCAACGGTGGCAAGGCTCTGGAAGGGGTCGGTTTCACCGTGTACAAGATCAACAAGACTGCGGATGGCGCTACCGACATCGATGTCACCACGAATAAGGGGCTCGTCGCTGCCTCCAAGCTCAAGGCTGCAGACTTCTCCCAGGGAGCGCAGCTCAAGGGTGGTCTGCCGGCTGGAGTCCTCACCGAGGTCGCTTCCGGTACGACCGGTCCAAACGGCACCTGGGAGGTAAGTAAGAATCTGGAGCTCGGTGCCTACCTCGTCGTGGAGACCACCCCGAAGGAGGGCTACGACCCGGCTGTTCCGTTCATCGCATTCGTCCCAATGACCGCGGATAACGGTGGGGATAACCAGGGCACTAGCTGGAACTACGATGTCCACGCCTTCCCGAAGAACTACAAGGACGAAGAACCGACCAAGACCGTCAAGGACAAGGACCAGAATGCTGGCGACGAAAATCTGGTCTACACCGTCACTGGTACCGCTCGTCAGCTGAAGCCGAACACTGAGCGCACCCAGTTCCAGATCACGGACCAGATTGATCCGAAGCTCGAGATCACCGATGTGACGGTGAAGGTCGCTGGACAGGAGATTCAGCCGACGCAGGACGTTGATGGGAAGTTCTACGAGGGCAACAACGTCGACGTCTCCCTGAATGAGGAAACTGCTAAGTCCCTTAAGGCCGGCGACAAGGTTGAGGTAATCATCACGACTACGCTCAAGCCTGAGTTCAAGAACGCTACCGATATCGCGCCGAATAAGGCCCTGGTCTTCCAGAACAACCCGGATGGTTCCGAGAGCCAGACCCCGAAGGAGACCCCGGAGGTCAAGACCTACTGGGGCGGCCTTCAGTTCAAGAAGGTCGATGGCGACCGCAACGGTCTGGAAGGCGCCGAGTTCCAGATTGCTCGCCAGGCTGCTGGCCAGCAGTGCTCCGACATCGACACCACCAAGAAGGATTCCTGGGCTCCGGTCAACGGTGAGCAGGATGGCCAGGTTAAGACCACCTTCGTCTCTGGCCAGGACGGTACTGTCAAGATCACTGGTCTCCACGTCAATGACTTCGAAGACAATGCTGAGGTCGCCGCTGGCGAGCAGTCTCACTACTGCCTGATCGAGGTCAAGGCGCCGAAGGGCAAGGAGCTGCTCCCGGAGGCTCTCGAGTTCAAGCTGGTTGCTTCGGAGACCACCCCGGAGCGTGTCTACGAGCTGGCTTCTGTCCAGGTTGGTGCTAACGAGGGTGAGGTCGTTAACTCTGACGACACCACCCCGAACCTGCCGATGACCGGTGGCATGGGTGTTGGCATCCTGGCCGCAATCGGTGCCGCCATCGTGGCAGCCGGTGCATGGTTCGCACGCCGCGGCGCTAAGAACTAATAGCCCGCTGAATCGGTAAAACCTTCGCCCAGCGGACAACCCCGCGGGCGGAGGTTTCAGCCAAAGCACAGCCAAGCAGAACCAACCCAGGAGTGCCCCGTGGATCACACCCTCAGCACAGACGTGGAACCGAAGAAGGAACCCCGCCGTGCCAACAGCACCAAGACCAGTCCCGTGCTGGCCGCGGTGCTCGTGATCCTCGGGGTGCTCGTGATGCTGTACCCGGTGACGTCCACCCTGTGGAATAACCACCTCGCCACGAAGGCCGCGCAGGAATACGCGAAACTCGAAAAGAGCACCCCACAAGAGGTGAAGAACACCCAGTGGGAGCGTGCCCACGAGTACAACGAGAACCGAACAACCGGCCCCATCCTCGACCCCTGGCTCGCCCGCTTCGACGAGAACAACCCGGACTACCAGGAATACCTGGACCAACTCGACGCGAACGACGCGATGGCGCGCCTCATCTTCCCCAAGATCAAGGCAGACCTGCCGATCTCCCACGGGACAGACAACGACACTTTGCAAAAAGGCTTGGGGCACCTCTTCGGCTCCGACCTGCCAGTCGGCGGCAAGGGCACGCACTCGGTGATCACCGGCCACACGGGCCTGGCGAACTCCACCATGTTCGACCACCTCAATAAGGCGGAGAAGGGTGACACCTTCTACGTCCAGGTCTCCGGCGAGAAGCTGAAGTACGTGGTCGACCAGATCAAGGTTGTGCTCCCCACCGAAACCGAGGACCTCCGCCCGGAGCAGGACAAGGACTACATCACCCTGATTACCTGCACCCCCTACGGGATCAACACGCACCGCCTGCTGGTGCGCGGCCACCAGGTCCCGCTGGACCCAGAGGATCACGAGGTTTTCGACAAGAACCACGGCCCCGGGTGGCAGTGGTGGATGTACGCGCTCCTCGCGGCAGCGGTCGTCGTGTTGCTCCTGCTGCTGCGGTGGCTGCTGAAGAACAAGCGGGATGGCGAATCCCAAGAAACGACAGAGACGATGAATAACGAAGGGGCTGGATCAGATGACTAGCCACGCACGCGCGGTGCGGATCAGCCGCAGCCTTGTGGTGGCCATCGCCCTCAGCGCTGGCCTGCTCGGCGGCGCATATGGTGGCGTCGGGGTTGCCGACGCAGCCAAGGTAGCCGGGCTGAGTGATCAGCCCGGGGTATCCCGCGACTACGGAACCGACACGCTGAGTATCACGCTTTCCCCGGGCAATGGGGACCCAGTCAATCCTGCCACGGGCAAGGTCGCGGGCGTGACCATCAAACTGGAGCGGCTGCAGGGCATCGACCCGGAGAACGCCGCCGATAAGGCGAAAGTCCGCAACACCAGCGCAGACAAGATCGCTGACTGGCCGACCGACCGCACGATCACAGCCGTGACCAACGAGGCCGGCCAGGTCCGATTCCAGGGGCTCGAGAAGGGCATATACCTGGTCACCTCCCAGGCGCCGGCTGGTGCCGCGGCGGGGGAGTACCGGGAAATCGAGCCCTTCCTCGTGGCGGTGCCGTTCCACACCGTCGCTGATAACCCTCGCCCGGTGGAGGGCGTGATCGTGGCGAAGACGAATACGACGGTTCCGCCGACCACTCCGCCGACCGAACCTCCGACGACGCCGCCCACCACCCCGCCCCCAGGGGACACCCCGCCGGGCGAGACACCGCCACCAGGGGACACCCCGCCGGGCGAGACACCGCCACCAGGGGAAACCCCGCCGGGCGAGACACCGCCACCAGGGGAAACCCCCGGGCCGGGTGAAGAGAAAGAACGCGAACAGGGCGACCTGGCGATGACTGGTGTGCAGATCATCGGGCTCGTCCTCGCCGCGGTGGCGCTGATGGGCGCTGGGTTGTTGATGCTGTTGATCACGAAGAAGCGAAAGCAAGAAGGGTAGCGACAATGAAAACAAAGTTCATGGGTGTAGCGGCCGCGCTAACCGCAGCGCTTGCGCTGGTTTTCGGCGTCGCTATCCCGGGCGCGCTACCGAGCCTGCCGGCCCCTGTTGCGCAGGCGCAGACCACGGCGATCCCGGTGAGCCCGCAGAAGCGAGACTTCAAAGACCTGGATACCAGAAAGTACAACCCGCCGTTCGAGTTCACGGTTGAGGAAGACGCCACGATCACGAGCCTTGATTTTCAAATTGGTGGTTCTGGCTGGCTGAAGGCATACGAGCTGAAAGTCGGGAACACTACACTTTCCCCGAAAATTTCACCATCGGGCAGTGCACAGCAAGCTCCGTTGACGGTTACCCATGATGGTCTGAATATTGCAGTGAAAAAGGGCGAAATCATTAGAATTTCGCCGTACTTTACTGCGCCTAAAGTATCGGGAACGGTGTCCGTTAGCCCGAAGGGGACTTTGAGCGGCAGTACCCCTCCGCCAACCGAGCCGAACCCGGAGCCGCAGCCTGACCCAGAGCCAACTCCGGAACCGAACCCGGGGGCGTCCGTGACTCCTGCGGCGCCAACCGCAGTTGATCCAGCCACCGCGCCATCGTGTGTTGAGAAGGGCTACATCAACATTCCAGACACGAAGGGTGTCGACTACTTCATTGGTGGCGAGCGCAAGCAAGCCGGTCAGCATTTCTACGAGGGCAAAAAGGCCACCGTTAAGGTCACGGCGAAGCCGCAGAACGGATACCAGTTCGCTGCCGGTGCAAAGACCGAGTGGTCCTTCGACTTCAGCGGCGAGGTGAAAGACTGTTCAGATTCTTCTGAAGACCCCAAGCCACCGGCGGTCGAAGGGCGTCACTTTGATGCCATCGGCCACGAGTTTGCAGTTAAAGCTGACCCAGTAGATCCGACCAAGCCCAATGCCTTTACGGCTAAGGTGACTGCGGAATCTCACATGAAGTACGCAACCGTGCGTATCGAGACTGACGCGACTTTCTTGGATCCGCAGAAGTACAACCTCACCCTGGATCAGATTGAGCCAGGTGTGACCTTGCAGAAACGCAACGTCAATATTGGCAACGGCTTCATCACCATGGACGTTGTTCCGGTAAAGGATGGTAAACCGGTTGACTCTGCCGTTGTACCGAAGGATGCGGTATTCACCTTCACTAATAATCTCTCGGAGAACAAGAATTTGAAGGTCGTTCTTGATGTGTATGGCGCGAATGAGAGCACACCAAAACCACCAGAGATTATCTCTCCGCCGGATGGAGCTCAGTGGGTTAACGGACGTGTCCCTAACCCGGAGCTTCCCCTGCGCTGTGGGCTCCGAATTGCGGTTGTAGCAGACCTTTCGACATCGCTCCGCTACGCAGATACTGATGGTTTCGAGGCATCCAAAAAGGCCGCGAATGCATTCATCGATTCCCTGCAGGGCACCCCAGCTGAGCTCGGAATCTATAACTTCGCAAGTAGCGGTCCGGCTAACCAGGCGGGAACGACACACGGTCAGAACCCACCCTATATTTCAATGCAGTCGGAGCAGGGCGTCCAGCGAGCAAAGGACGTAGTCAATAACTGGAGCTATAACGGAAATAACAGTGCTACGAACTGGGAAGCGGGTCTGAAGCAGGTCAAGGAACAGGACTACGACGTGGTCTACTTCATCACTGATGGTATGCCCACGACCTCTTCGACAATCAAGAATAAGGGCATCGGTGGCGAGTTCGTTCAGGCTAGTGCTCTCAACGACGCGATCAAGGCCGCCAACGAACTCAAAGCTGCCGGTACGCGTGTTGTTCCGATCATGGTTGATCTGACACTTGGCGGACGAAGCGGTCAACGCCCTGTTGTGCAGAATGATCTGGTGCTCAAAGACGCCAAGCGGATTGGCTGGACAGCAGATCCGGGACAAGCCCCAGGCCTCTACTACAAAATTCGAAGTGATCACCCGAAGGCTTTGCACGCCAATTACATCAACACCGACACCTTGGCGAATCTGAAAATGGCGTACGACGCGGCAGGCAGCCAGGCCCTGCAGGTGTTTGAACGGATGCCTAATGGGAGGTCAAACACAGTTACTTCGGACATGTCTAGGTGGACCTACGGTGCACGTGGTGTCAAGACCATGGGCGAGGATATCTCGGGCACTGGTGACACGGTGAGGGTGTCTAACTACAGCAATCTTGCGGAACAGATGAAAACAATCGCCCAAGACGTAACCACACGATGCAACGGTGTGGTGACCGTCAAGAAGCGCATTGTCGATGAAAACGGCAAGGTTCTTGAAGACGGTGCCCCAGGTTGGGAGTTCACCCTCTCTACCGGTGGCCAGGACATCATCGACCCAGGTAATGGCGAGCTCGTTCGGAGGTCGCTGAAGGCAACGTCCTCGGCCGACAGGGACCTTGGCACTGCCTCCTGGAACATCATGAGCGAACAAGAGCAGCAACTGACTCTGGTAGAGACACAGCAACCGGGTTTCAACCTCTATAAGAGGAATGACAAGAATGCCGTGTGTACCGAAACCCGTGACGGGGTAACGAAACCGGTTGAGGTCACAAATGACGGTGAGTTCGGTTTCAAGGTCAAGATGAGCGAGAAAGATAAGAAGCTGTCTTCGGTTTCCTGCGTAGTTGATAACTACAAGCAGCCGGAAACTCCGCCGGGCAAGCTGACCTTCAAGAAGGCTCAGTACGACGGCGATAAGATCGTGGAGATGTCTGGGCTGGGTGGCGCGACCTTCAAGATCTACCCGTCCAAGGGAGGCCAGCCGGACTACAGCGCTGGAGAGCTCTACACCATCAAGCCCGGGCAGGAGTCTATCGAAGTGAAGACGACCGGTACGTTCTTCCTCGTTGAAACGAAGGCTCCTAAGGGGCTCAACCTGCTGGCCCAGCCGGTCGAGTTTCAGATTTCAGTGGATGAGCAGACTAAGCAATATAAGATTTCTGCGGTCAGCACTAGCAGCGGACAAATCCAAGTGAGTGGCCAAGGCGATAAGATGATCCTGCAGGTGGCGGACACCACTGCCGGTAAGCTCCCGAAGACCGGCGGGTACGGCGTGGCCCTCGTGGGGCTCATTGGTGCCGTGCTCGCAGGCGCGGGCCTCCTGCTCGGCCGCCGTAAGACCACCTAAGCGGTAAAACCAGGCAGGGGAGTGGCGCGTGCATCGCGCCACCTGACCTAGGTAGTAGGCACATAACGGAGGGGCGGGCTCAGCACACAACGCTGAGCCCGCCCCTTTTTCCTTGGGCTGCGTGCCACGGGCATGATCTCGATGCCAAGAACCGCTACCCCCAGTGGGCACTAATCGCTGCGTCACGCCAGAAGCAGAGGCAAGCGTTCAGAGGAGATGGACACCGGTTGAGGGCAAGCAAGAATGAGGTTACCCTCGTTTAGTGGACACCCTATTAGTACGGATCTTGTGTCTGTAGGAGTGGGTGTTCATTGTGAGTTCGTCAGGGAAGAAGTACACCCCGGAGTACCGGCAGGAGGCTGCCAGACTGGTCATTGAGTCCGGGCACCCAATCGCTCATGTGGCTAAGGAAATTAGCGTATCAGCCACAATTTTAGGCAGGTGGGTCACACTCGAGCGGGAACGCCAAGGCTCGGTAGATGGCCGCAGTGATGCCGATATACGAGCCGAAAACGCTCGCCTGCGTCGTGAGTTAGCTGAGGCCAAGATGGATAGTGAGTTCTTGTCAAAAGGCACCGCCTTCGTCGCTTTGAGGCAACGCGATCGGAAAAATTTGAGCTACTACACCAGGAGAAGGCGAACTACAGCATAAAACGGATGAGCAGGTTATTAGAGGTTTCCCATTCTGGCTACTATAAATGGCAAAAGGCTCAAGCAGTACGGCTTCGTGGTGAAATCAGCGTCAGAGATTCCTCGACAAGTTAGACAGGAAAATTCATGACATCTGGGAAGATTCTGACGAAGTCTACGGTGCCCCACGGATTAGTGCAGAACTCTCTGAGGATGGGGTCTATGTCAATCGCTAAACCGTGGCCAAACGCCTGCGGATGATGAGTATTGAGGGCATCTCACCCAGGGCGTTTGTTCCCGTAACGACAATTCAATCCAAGCAGAAGTTCACGCCTGTAGACCTGGTAAAACGCCTATTTGATCAAGGCCAGCTTAATCGAGTGTTGATGTCGGATATTACCCATCTGCGCACGAATGAGGGCTAGCTGTACCTATGCGTTATCCGCGATGGACACTCCCGCCGAGTCCTAGGCTGGTCCATGGATAGTGTGCAGGATTCTTACCTGGTCGAACGTGCACTGCGCATGGCTTACATCCCGCGTGGTACCCAGTTCACCAGCGAACAGCTGTGGCAGGTCTGACAAGAACTAGGGATTGCACAATCGGTCGGCCGTACTGGTGTCTGCTTTGACAATGCGATGGCCGAGTCGTTCTGGTCGATAGTAAAGACCGAATTTTACGATCGGAAGAAATGACAAACCCGCAACGAAGCCCGGAAGACGGTGGGTCGCTGGATTGAGATCGTCTACAACCGGCGCCGTCGCCACTCGTCCATCGGGATGGTAAGCCCCGTTGATTTCGAAGCCCAGCTCGCTAATCAAAACGGTAATAAGAAGGCCGCTGCTTAACCCCTAAGCAGCTTCACAACGTGTCCACGACTTGCGGGTAACCCCACTACCGCTGACGATGGTCAGCGGCGAGGGCCGAGTCTGCGGGATATTTCCCAGCAGAAGTTAAACGCTGCGACCGATTACATGATTGATGAGTTAATGAGCCAGGGCATGAGCGAGAAGGAAGCCATCGAGTATTTAGACCGTGAGTTGGAAGAGGCTATCCCGGATGATTTCTGGGAAAGCACCGACTAAGGACTAATCCTGTTCCGGCTCCGGTGTGATTAGAGTTCGGCGTCCTAATCGTCTTCATGCTGTGCTTCCAGCTCTGGTGCCTTGTTCTCACTCTGGGTGTCGTGTGCGTTATCCACGGTCTGGTAGCCGGTAGGAGCCTCCTCGCCTAGTTCGAGGCTGGTGAGAAAGTCGAGGTTGTTGTGTTCCTACGGGCCGTGTGCAGTGGTGGTCTGGGGCACTTCAATAGGCCATTTGGAACCAGATAAACCAGCCGGTGAAACCCGCGTGAGGCGCCCTAGGCTTGGACCTATTGGTCTTGAACAGATTCTGATCCTTGGCGAGGATAATAGGTCTTGGTCGATTTATCGGGGCGTTGGGTTAGGGTGAGGTCATGCTTTTTGATTCGCTGCCGCGGCCGAGCGTGCGTGTAGCTCCGGGGGTGGGGCATGTGCCGGGATGGGCGGGCGTCGATAAGCAGAAGGCCTTGGTAGAAGAGATGCGCGGCATTGCGCGCGAGTATGCGGCTACGCCGATGGCGATGGTGCGGCCTCGGCTGAAATCCGGCGGGCAAATGAGCGTGTTTCAGCTGCATTTGGGCAGGTATTGGCATTATCCCAGCCATCGGTATGTAGACATTATGGACGGCACGCGGGTTCCGCCGGTGCCGGAGAGCCTGCAGCGGATTGCTCCGGGAGCGCTGCGCGCCGCGGCCGAAGTGGCTCCTGAACTTGAGTCCTGGGTGGAGACTTTTGTACCGGAGATGGCGCTAGTTAATTACTATCCGCCGGGCTCAGCCATGGGTATGCACGTGGATGCCTTTGAGGAATCACCTGCGCCGGTGATTTCGCTTTCCATTGGGGATGAGGCACTTTTCCGTATGGGGCATACCGAGTCGCGCACCCGGCCGTGGGATGATATCACGCTGTGCTCTGGGGATTTGGTGGTCTTTGGTGGGTCAAAGCGCTTTGCCTACCACGGGGTGGTGCGCGTTAATGACGGCACGTTGCCGGAGGGGTGCGGATTGAGTGAAGGACGTATCAACATCACTATCAGACAAGTTTCGGCACGGGCGGTAAGCTAGGGACGTTACATAAAGCTTGAAGGAAAGAAGGTTCTCTTATGTCTCGTATCGGCATCATCATCGGCACTACCCGTGATAGCTCGGCCGGCAAGGTAGTGGGTGAGTGGCTTTATGATCTTGCCCAGGGGCGCCAGGATGGGGTGGAGTACACCCTGCTGGATCTCAAGGAGTTTGATGTTCCGCTGCTGACCACTGACGTCATTCCTGCCACCGCTAATAAGCAGTATGCAGATGAAAAGGTGCAAGCTTGGTCTGATGCAGTGGATGCCTGCGATGGTTTCGTATTTGTTACCCCGGAGTACAACCGCTCCGTGCCGGGTCCATTCAAGAATGCCTTCGACTGCTTGGCCGGGGAGTGGACCGGTAAGCCGGTTGCGTTCGCCGGTTACGGTCCAGCGGGCGCAATCCGCGGCGTGGAAGCATGGCGCACTATCGTGGTCAACTTCTCCATGCCGCAGCTTCGCAATCAGCTGGACTTTGGCTTCTTCACCGACTGGACCGACGGCGAATTCCGCCCTGTAGATGCCAAGGTAGAACGCACCAATTCCTTGCTGGCCGAGCTGGAAGATGCTGTTACTGCATAATCAGTTCGCGTTGGCCGCATACAAAAAGCCAGCCCCCGCTGCTCGGAAAGAGCGCGGGGGCTGACTGTTATGTGGCTGGCTTAGTTACTGCAGGCCGAACTGATCCCAAGCGGCAGGGGAGAGGTTCTGGTACACGTGCTTGTGCTCTTGGTACTCAGCCAAGCCGGTGGGGCCAAGCTCGCGGCCGTTGCCGGACTGCTTGAAGCCGCCCCACTCTGCCTGCGGCAGGTACGGGTGGAAGTCGTTGATCCAGATGGTGCCATGGCGCAGGGCGCGGGCGACGCGCTCGGCGCGGCCGGCGTCGGAAGTGTAGACGGCGCCTGCCAAGCCGTACTCGGTGTCGTTCGCGATGGCGATGGCCTCCTCCTCGGTGGTGAAGGTCTCGATGGTCACGGTCGGGCCGAAGGCCTCGTCGTGGACGCAATCCATCTCGCGGGTAGCGCCATCAATGATGGTCGGCAGGTAGTAGACGCCGGCGCCCAGGTCGGTGGTGCCGGTGCCGTGCTGGCCGTTGGTGTCCTCGCTGGTGGCAGCGCGACCGCCGGTAAGGATCTTGGCGCCCTGCTCGCGTGCCTTGTCTACGTAAGCGGCGACCTTCTCGCGGTGCTCGGCGGAGATGAGCGGGCCGGTCTCGGCCTTCTCGTCGGTCGGGCCGCCGATCTTGATCTTATTGGCGCGCTCTACCAAGGCGTCGACGAACTTATCGTGCAGGGACTCTTCCACGACGATGCGGGAGCCTGCGGAGCAGACCTGGCCGGAGTGGAAGAAGGCGCCATTGAGGGCGTTGTCCACGGCGACGTCGAAGTCGGCATCGGCGAAGATGACGTTCGGGTTCTTGCCACCCAGCTCGAGCGCGGTGCGCTTGACGGTCTCGGCTGCATTCTTAGCGATGATCTTGCCGGTGACCAAGCCGCCGGTGAAGGAGACCATGTCCACGTCCGGGTGCTGGGACAGCGGGTTGCCGCAGTTAGCGCCAGCGCCGGTGATGAGGTTGCCTACGCCGTCCGGCAGGCCGCATTCCTTGAGGGCGGCCATGAGCAGCATGGCGGTGTGCGGGGTGAGCTCCGCTTGCTTGAGGACGAAGGTATTGCCGGCGGCCAGGGCAGGGCCCACCTTCCAGGAGACCTGCAGCAGCGGGTAGTTCCACGGGGTAATCAGGCCGCAGACGCCAACGGGCTCGGCGTCGATGCGCGAGCGCAGGTTGGGATCCTGCGGGTCGACTACGCGGCCGGCCTGGTGCTGGGCCAGGGTGCCGAAGAACTCGAAGGCGTTGGCGATGTCATCCATATCGCCCAGGGATTCCTCGTAGCGCTTGCCGGTATCGGCGGACTCGGCCTGAGCGAAAAGCTCCTTGTGCTCGCGGATGAAATCGGCCACGCGGATGACCAGCTTGCCGCGCTCGGCGGCTGGGGTATTGGCCCACTCGCCGTTGTCAAAGGTTTCACGGGCAACCTTGATGGCGCGCTCGGTGTCCTCGTCGGAGGCCTCGGAAACGAGGCCGACGGTGGAGCCATCGGCCGGGCAGATGATGGTACGGGTTTCGCCGCTCTGGGCGGCTTCCCACTTACCGTTGATGAACAGGGACTTCGGGGCGCCGTCGGCATGCACGCCCTTCAGCAGCTCGGTCTGGGTGGGGTCGAACAAAGTGTTCTGGGTGCTCAAGTGAAAAGCAACCTTTCTCTCATAGAGGTAGTTGTACTGGCCAGCTTAGCTATCTTCGCGCCAGGTGCGCTCGGGCTCGGCGCCATCGGAGACATCGGAGTCGCCCGGCTGGGTCTGCTGCATGTAAAGGAAGGCCAGGTGACGCTCGTAAAGGTCCAGCACGTTATTGATGATCTGGTTCTCGGAATAGCCGTAGACGTCGTAGCCCAGCGAACCGGTCATATCGTAGACCTCGAGGCGGTAGTACTCATCGCCTTCGCCTGTGCTGAAGTCGGGGCGCTCGGCCGCGACTGGGAAGAGCTGGTAGCGGAACATGCGCTCATTGTGCAGCTTAACTTCGAGGTCGAGCTGGGGAAGTTCGACGTCGGGAAGCTCGCTGGTGAGCAAGAGGGCATCGTAGCCGCGAGTGCGCATGTGCGTTGCCACCTGCTCGAGGGCGTAGGTAGCGGTTTCGCGCAGGTAGGTATCCATCTCCTGCTTGGAGGGGTAGGTATTGGCTCGGTCGAGGCGATTCTTCCATAGGTTGGAATCCGAAGGCTCGCGCTCGGTGCGGGAGGAAATCACGCCGTGCATAGCGGTGGTGCGGGCCTCGCGCTGGACGTTTTCCAGGCGCAGGGACTTCCACAGGGAGAACATGATGAGGTAGACCACGAACGCGAAGGGCAGGCCCATCACGACGGTCGCGGACTGCACGGTGGCGATGCCGTCGATCTGCAGCAGCGCCAGGGTCAGCGCGCCCACGGTGACGGACCAGAAGATTCGCAGCCAGCGCGCGCCATCCTGGCGGTTATCGGTAATGCGGGAGGTGAAGTTGGACATCACCAGCGCGCCGGAGTCGGCCGAGGTGATGTAGAGCAGCAGGCCGATGAAGGTGGTCAAGAAGATGACGATGCCGGAGCCTGGGAACTCGTGCAGCATGTCGTAGAAGCCCTGCTCAGGGACGTTGATCGCATTTTCGGCGAACTCGGGGTAGTCGCCGGAGCGGACCATGTCCAAGGCGGTATTACCGAAGAAGGACATCCACATCAGGATGAACAGGAACGGGAAGGTGAGGGTGCCGAAGATGAACTGGCGCAGGGTGCGGCCGCGGGAGATACGGGCCAGGAAGAGGCCGACGAAGGTTGCCCAGGCAATCCACCATGCCCAGAAGAAGAGGGTCCAGGACTGCATCCAGGTATCCACGGTGGCCTGGTCTTCGGCAAAGGCGAAGGTTTCCATGGTCCAAGACGGGAACTTCGAGACGTAGTCACCGATATTGGTCACGATGGCATCGAAGAGGTAGGCGGTCTTGCCAAAGACCACGACGTAGACCATCAGCGCGATGGCCAGGTAGACGTTGAGCTCGGAGAGGAAGCGAATGCCCTTATCGACGCCGGATACGGCCGATAGCGTGGCAATGGCCACCGCAATGATGATGAGGGCGGACTGCAGGCCAAGGCCTTGCTCGATGCCGAAGATGAGGTGGAAGCCGTAGGACAGCTGTACTACGCCGATGCCCAGGGAGGCGGTCACGCCGAAGACGGTGCCCAGCATGGCGGCGATGTCCACCGCGGAGCCGATGGGGCCGTGGACGCGCTTGCCAATGAGCGGGTAGAGCGCGGAGCGAATAGCCAGCGGCATATTCAGGCGGTAGGCAAAGTAACCGAAGGCCATGCCCATGAGGGCATAGAGCGCCCAGCCGGTCAGGCCATAGTGGAACATCGCGTAAACCACGGCTTCCTTGGCGGCTTCCATGGTCTCGCCGTCACCCACCGGTGGCTGCATGTACATGGTCACCGGCTCGGCCACGGCGAAGAACATGAGGTCCACGCCGATGCCGGCGGCAAAGAGCATGGACGCCCAGGAGAAGGTATTGAATTTCGGCCGCGAGTGGTCTGGGCCTAAGCGGATATTGCCGGCATTGGAGAAGGCAATATAGAGCACGAAGACCACGGCGATGGTGGCGGTGAGAACATAGAACCAGCCGAGGTTGTGGCCGATCCAGCCGGTGACGCTGGCGAGGGTCTCTGCCGCGGAATCGCGGCCGAGCCCGGCATAGAGCGCCATGGCAATAATGAGGACCCCGGAGATGATAAATACCGGCCAGTTTGTCTTGGGGGCGGGAACTTGGTCTGCGCCTACATCGTCGCCGGTTTCGGCCTTATAGCTGCCGACGAGGGCACGAACTTGGTAGCGCGGGCTGCGCTTCTTGGTCTCCCCGGACGGGGTTGCGAGAGAGGTGTTTTTACCCCCTTGTTGGGGGTCTTTATTTGAAGTGTGAGACTCCTCAGGATCGTGAGGGTCAAAGTTAGCCATCTACTTCTCCTATTGTTGGTTGGTTTGGGCCGAATCTTTCGCACGAGTGCCCCAAAAGCCTCACAAGATCGCAGGGAGAGATAGGTGAGTGAAATGAATCATATTAGGGCGAACTATGCGCAAAGACTTCGGATTTCATCTCCAGAGACATCCATCCGGACAAGGTAAATATACATTAAGATGGGCAAACTTCTAGAGGGATGTGTACTCTGGAGATAGTGCCCGCACATAAGGCGATGTGAATAAATACAGACTTTTGTATAAATTACAATATTTTCACTTCCGGTGGGGCAATCTTGACGTGTGAAATATTTCACAGAAAGAAGGGGATTTATGGGTTTTATGGACAAGCTGACCAAGAAGCGTTCCGCTAAAAAGGTCACCGATGAAGTAAGCGACGTAGTCGTCGTTGGCGGTGGCTCCGCAGGCTCCGTCATCGCCGCACGCCTGACCGAAGACAAGAACACCCGCGTGCTGGTCCTTGAGGCTGGCCGCCCAGATTCCCTGTGGGATCTGTTCATTCACATGCCATCCGGTTTCTCTTTCCCGATTGGTGCAAAGAACTATGACTGGATGTACGAGTCCGATCCGGAGCCGGAGATGAACGGCCGCCGCGTTTACCATGCCCGCGGCAAGGTTCTCGGCGGATCTTCTTCCATCAACGGCATGATCTACCAGCGCGGTAACCCGATGGACTATGAGAAGTGGGGCCAGAACCCGGGCATGGAGAACTGGGACTTCGCCCACTGCCTGCCGTACTTCAACCGCATGGAAACCGCCGCTGCGGCTGAGCCGAACGATCCGCGCCGTGGCCACGATGGCCCGCTGTACCTCTCCCGTGGCCCGGCTACCTCCGAGCTCTTCCAGGCCCTGTTCAAGTCCGTACAGGAGGCCGGCTACAACCTGACCAATGACGTCAACGGTTACCGCCAGGAGGGCTTCGCACCGTTCGACCGCAATATTAAGAACGGCAAGCGTTGGTCCGCTGCCCGCGCTTACCTGTACCCCAACATGGATCGCGAGAACCTCGAGATCCGTACCCGCGCGTTCACCACCAAGATCCTCTTCGAGGGCCAGAAGGCCGTCGGCGTTGAGTATGAGTGGCAGGGTGGCGTTCACCGCGTTTACGCCGAGAAGATCGTCCTGTCCGCCGGCGCCATCAATACCCCGCAGCTGCTGGAAATCTCCGGCATTGGTGACCGTGAGATTCTGGAGAAGCACGGCATTGACGTCGTCAAGCACCTGCCAGGTGTGGGCGAGAACCTGCAGGACCACCTCGAGGTCTACATCCAGTATGAGACCACCAAGTCCACCGCTTCCTCCCAGCCTTACCTGGATAAGTGGCGCTGGCCGTTCATGGGTCTGCAATGGCTGCTGACCCACAAGGGCCCGGTTGCTACCTCTCATTTCGAGGGCGGCGGCTTCGTGCGCTCCAATGAGAACGAGGATTACCCGAACCTCATGTTCCACTTCCTGCCGATGGCCGTGCGTTACGACGGCCAGAAGGCGGACGTCAAGCACGGCTTCCAGTGGCACGTTGGCCCGATGTTCTCCGATACCAAGGGCCACGTTCACATCAAGAGCGCCGATATCCACGACAAGCCGTCCATCCTCTTCAACTACCTGAAGACCGACCAGGACCGCCGCGAGTGGGTAGAGGCCGTACGCGTTGCCCGCTCCCTGCTGGATACCAAGGCTATGGAAGAGGTAGGCGCCCGCGAGTTCAGCCCGGGCGTGGATGTCCAGACCGATGAGGAGATCCTGGAGTGGGTCCGCAACGATGGCGAGACCGCGCTGCACCCATCCTGCACCGCCAAGATGGGCGCGGAGTCTGACCCAATGGCCGTGGTTAACCCAGACACCATGGGCGTGTGGGGCGTTGAAGGCCTCTACATTGCGGATGCCTCCGTCTTCCCGTCCGTGACCAACGGCAATATCTACGCCCCAACCATGATGGTGGGCGAGAAGGCCGCTGACCTCATCGCCGGCCGCACCCCGCTCGAGCCAAACCACGCCGAGTGGTATAAGGCCAAGCAGGATATGCCGCTCTACGCTGAGGGCGAAGCAGTCCGCGATCACAAGCACTCCATCCAGGGCGCTGACCACTAAGCAGCCTCCCGCCGGATTGCTCTAGCGCCGCGTTTCCCATCCTTGGGGCGCGGCGCTTTTGCTTGCCGACGTCCCCCTTTCTCACCGCACACCCCTATCCGCTGGGCCAGAACCATGGTTTAATCGTCGGGCAAGGAATCAGATCCGATGGAGTGAACTGCCAGAGAAAGGGGGACATTGATGCTCAGCATTATCGCTTTAGTCATTAGTATCGTTTTCGCCGTCAACGTTATTAAGAAGCTCGATGACATCGATACGCACCTGAAGGAGCTGCTCGCCTCGCGCGAGGATGACCAAACACCGCGTTAATCGTGCGGGTGGCTAAGGAGATGGTGAACGAATTTCGAATTAACCAACTGCAAAAGGCCCATACCGACAGTGAAATGGAATTTTCCGGCGATGTAGATTGAAGGGCTATGGCTTCGTAGACCAAAGTGGTTTCCAAGCAGTAGTTCCAGTACTTCGTACGCGGGGTAGCCAACACCGCCGACTTCAAGGAAGTATCATTCCCGGATACCAGCGAAAAGAGATAGTCATTTGGCTATTAGAAAGCTTCGCTACGTGTGGTTCGCCCCGTACGCAATGTCCGTGAGTGTCTAGCCCTTGATGGAGAACCTGGTGTCAGTGTCGCTGGCCGCACCTACGCCGCCGTCATGTCCGCCGACACCCTGTTCATCACCATCCCCACAGGGGTGGGTGTGGACATCCACGTGAAGATTCTGGAGAATTTCGCCGCCCACGTCGCCCCTCGTTGGGTTGGCAGCCGAACCGTGAAGGACTAGTCATCGGCTATCCCATCGACTAATTCTTGCAGGTTGCAGGACTTTCGCGTGACTGTTAGTTCAGCCCATTTTAAATAGTTCATCGCATACTGTATAGTTCAGCACATGCTGACTATTGCTTCGCGCCTCGACGTCATGAACCGGCTCGGCCGGGCCATGGCTGATCCGACGCGCTCCCGAATCCTGCTAACCCTACTAGACGGTCCGAGCTACCCGGCTGTGCTCTCGCAAAGCTTGGATCTGACCCGCTCGAACGTTTCGAACCACCTGTCTTGCCTGCGCGATTGTGGCATTGTCGTCGCTGAGCCGGAGGGCCGTAAAACCCGCTACGAAATCGCCGATCCGCACCTCGCGGCAGCGCTCGAAGCGCTAGTCAACGCGACACTGGCCGTCGACGAGAACGCCCCCTGCATCGACACTGAGTGCTCGGTGCCCGGCTGCGGCGAGAAAGGAGCGGACGTATGAGTTCAGCATGTGGATGCGAACACGAACCCGCCACGGAGATCGACGAGCTCGATCGGCCATGGTGGAAGGACCCTGAGCTACTGCTGCCGATCTTCTCCGGCGTAGCCCTCATAACAGGACTGGCGCTGGACTGGTCCGACTTGGAGACGCCCGCGACGGTACTGTATTGGGTTGGGCTGCTGTTGGGCGCTTACACGTTCGCGCCTGGAGCGATCCGGAACCTTGTCACGAAGCGCAAGCTCGGCATTGGCTTGCTAATGACGATCAGCGCGGTCGGTGCGGTGATCCTCGGATTCGTCGGAGAGGCCGCGGCGCTAGCGTTCCTGTATTCGATCGCCGAGGCACTGGAAGACAAGGCGATGGACCGGGCCCAAGGCGGACTGCGGGCGCTGTTGAAGCTGGTACCGCAGACCGCGACGGTGCTGCGCGACGGCACAGCGGCCGAGGTCGAAGCGAAGGACCTCGAGGTTGGCGAGCTAATGCTCGTGCGCCCCGGGGAGCGGATCGCCACGGACGGCATCATTCGATCCGGGCGCTCCAGCCTTGACACCTCAGCGATCACCGGAGAATCCATTCCGGAGGAGGTTGCGCCCGGCGACGAAGTGCCTGCGGGAGCGATCAACTCCGCCGGGGTGCTGGAGGTCGAGACGACCGCAGCTGGAACGGACAACTCGCTGACCACACTCGTGGACCTAGTCGAGAAAGCGCAGGCGGAAAAGGGCGATCGCGCCCGGATCGCCGACCGGATTGCCCAACCCCTAGTGCCCGGGGTGATGATCCTGGCGGTGCTGGTCGGCGTTATCGGCTCGCTGCTGGGCGACCCTGAGACGTGGATCACCCGTGCGCTGGTAGTCCTGGTCGCAGCGTCGCCGTGCGCGCTGGCAATCTCCGTGCCGCTGACGGTCGTGGCCGCGATCGGCGCGGCCAGCCAGTTCGGAGTGGTCATCAAGTCCGGGGCGGCGTTCGAGCGACTCGGCGGCATCCGTCACCTGGCAGTGGACAAAACCGGAACCCTTACCCGCAACCAGCCTGAGGTTACCGGAGTGGTCCCGGCAGACGGATTCGATCGGGCGCAGGTGCTTTCCTTCGCGGCGGCAGTTGAGCAGCAATCGACACACCCCCTCGCCGCGGCGATCGCGGCAGCGGGGCCCGAAGCACCCACCGCCTCGGACATCAGCGAGGAAGCTGGGCATGGCATTGGCGGCACCGTCGAAGGCCGACGGGTGCTGGTGGGTAGCCCCCGATGGATCGACGCCGGGCCACTGAAAGCGGACGTTGAGCGCATGGAGTCCGAGGGCCAGACCTGCGTCCTGGTCACCGTCGATGACGCTCTCGCCGGGGCGATCGGGGTCCGTGACGAGTTGCGGCCCGAGGTGCCCGAAGCCGTGCAGGCCCTGCACGCCAACGATGTGGAAGTAAGCATGCTCACCGGCGACAACACTCGCACCGCCCGGGCGCTGGCTGGAATCGCCGGAATCGACGACGTGCGCGCCGAGCTGCGCCCTGAGGACAAGGCAAGCATCGTCGCTGAATTCTCCTCCAAGACGCCGACGGCGATGATCGGCGACGGCATCAACGACGCGCCAGCACTGGCGGGTGCGACGGTGGGCATAGCGATGGGAGCGACCGGCTCTGACGCCGCGATCGAGTCCGCTGACGTCGCCTTCACCGGCCACGACCTCCGGCTAATCCCGAAGGCGCTGCAGCACGCCCGCCGAGGAAGCCGGATCATCAACCAGAACATCGTGCTGTCTCTGGCCATCATCATCGTGTTGATGCCACTGGCGATCAGCGGCGTGCTGGGTCTGGCCGCCGTCGTGTTGGTTCACGAGGTCGCCGAAGTGATCGTGATCTTGAACGGCCTGCGGGCTGCGCAAGCGAAGCGCTGAGGCTGTGACCGGCAAGTCTCATAAGGGTTAAACCACACGCCGAGCGTCCACACCTTGGGCCAGGCACGTCATTCGAGTTCATGGTCCGTCGCCGTGGAATCGGGATCGTACTCGGTGACCTGTCCCTTCTCGGTGCGTGTGGGCACGGGGGTTGTGGGCGAGCCACCACCCGGCACGTGGCCCAGCCGGTCAAGGGCCCCCGAGCGCTCCGCGTCTCCAGCGCAGATCGTGGAAGGATCGAACTTGCTCAGGGACCAAGCGTCACTGCGAGACTCTTTTTGCCCCGCAACTTGAATAGTTCAGCGGCCTTGATACCGCGGACATCCATTCGGAGTGCTGCCGAGTCTCATCGACACAGCCCGCGACTACCTGGGCAGTGTGTTTGACAAAGGACCCCACCCTCATCAGCGTTGCCGAGCCCTCGCCGTTCCAGTTGCCGTAACCGACTAGATGTAGATTCTTCACCGCGGTTTCGCGGCCGCGCATGAGGTGGCGGAATAGACCGAGAGCCGAACGAAAACCAGCGCACCAGATCAGATGGTCGTGCTCACTCAAGCTATCGAAGATGGGGGATGTCCCCGAGGTTCGGGCCGGAATCGCCGCCGAGAATCCGGCGGCGGCCGCGTCGGCGAACGAACAGACCGCGCTTCAACCTACCCCCAATAACGCGAAGCGTCATCAACGCCCCGCGTTACACGTTTAATTTGAACTCGACCACGTTTCAGTACAGGGTAACCTCCTAATCGATAGGTAGCGCTTCCGCCGCAGTCGCCCCGGCAGCTGCGGGGGCAGGAGCGTAAACCGTCTTCAAGCTCTACCCGTGACTGCCAGCTCGTGGGCCCATTTGAGACTCGCGTGTAATGGACGTTCCTGAAGTATCTATGTAAACCTTTGTACTCTAGAGCTATGTTTCGAATGCCGTTTCGGCGCGGTGGACGACGGACCACCGAGGGCCATCCGCACGACGCGACCACGCTCGCCAGCTCACCCGAACCTAACCCAGATCACGCATGGAAGACACTCGCATTGGTGAACGAGTGGATTCGCCACTCAGATGCGAAGGCCAGCGTGACACTTGCCTTCACCGGGGTGATGGCAACAATGACATACAACCTCGCAAAGGACGTTACTTCCCGGACTGTATTGTTCGACACTCTCGTTGGGTTGACCTGCTTGTTGCTTTTTATTACCGGCGCTTTGAAGCGTCCTGGGTTTAGTTCCGCTTCTTTTACGGCCCTGTGTTGATGGGCTGGGTGAGATAGTACTCGGTTTCTA
>NZ_JASOKQ010000098.1:0-284 GCF_030216265.1 Corynebacterium sp. UMB0012 | reverse complement strand
AATTCTTTTCGGCTGAAGTATCTAGCGGTTTACAGAACGACGATGCCTTCGGCGACACCAATTGCGCGGAGGTCACGGTACCAACGCTCAACCGGGTGCTCCTTGGTGAAGCCGTGTCCGCCGAGCAGCTGCACACCGTCGGAACCAATCTTCATACCCTTTTCAGTGGCGAAGGTCTTAGCCAGAGCTGCCTCGCGAGCGAAGCCGCGACCCTGGTCAGCGCGGGAAGCACCGCGGAGGGTGATCATGCGGAGACCATCGAGCTCAATCTTGATGTCGGCGAC
>NZ_JASOKQ010000097.1:0-285 GCF_030216265.1 Corynebacterium sp. UMB0012 | reverse complement strand
CCATTGTCAATGGTGAACTATTAAGCTACTTACAGCAGCAGCTTTTACAAAAAACGCAAGGTGATTTTTTTGTTTATCACCTAATATTGCAAGCAGAGGAACCAACGAAAGAACCGATCTATTTAGCCGCTAGTCCCAACTTATTAACGGCATTAGAAAAAACATACTTAGATCCAGTTATTTTTGAAGATACCACCAAGGAATTGTTACGTTATCCAGAATTTGCTGGAATTTATTCAATGGATGAGCAGTGGCGATTAGAGAGCTTGCGCCTAGCACATGAGC
>NZ_JASOKQ010000096.1:0-287 GCF_030216265.1 Corynebacterium sp. UMB0012 | reverse complement strand
CTGTTACCGCCGTGAAAGGGCGGTGTCCTGGGCCTCTAGACGAAGGGGACGTATAAGTCTCAATCGCAAGACGCCTTGCTATTTACTTTTCATCAGACAATCTGTGTGAGCACTGCAAAGCACAGTTCTTTAAGGTAAGGAGGTGATCCAACCGCAGGTTCCCCTACGGTTACCTTGTTACGACTTCACCCTAATCATCTGTCCTACCTTAGACGGCTGACTCCTATAAAGGTTATCCCACCGGCTTTGGGTGTTACAGACTCTCATGGTGTGACGGGCGGTGTGTA
>NZ_JASOKQ010000095.1:0-290 GCF_030216265.1 Corynebacterium sp. UMB0012 | reverse complement strand
GGCATATTTTATTTACCCGGGCAACCTTCAAAGGAGAAATGGATTCACCGTTGATGCACATCCTCGCTCCCCTGGCGGTCATACCGGAATACCAAGGGATGGGCGTGGGAGGACGGTTGATACGCACTGGCATCGAGCACCTGAGGTTGATGGGCTGCCAGACGGTTTTTGTTCTCGGCCACGCCACCTATTACCCCCGACATGGGTTCGAACCCTGTGCCGGAGACAAAGGCTATCCGGCACCTTATCCCATCCCGGAGGAGCACAAAGCCTGCTGGATGATGCAATCA
>NZ_JASOKQ010000094.1:0-294 GCF_030216265.1 Corynebacterium sp. UMB0012 | reverse complement strand
CCAGAGATCCGCATGTAAATAAGCCAGCGTGTGATTTTCTACCAGAAGGCCGAGATGTTTATCGTCCATACTGCTTTCGACCTGGCCGTTGGTTATCATAATTAACCGTGGCTCGCGGGTAGTAAAGAGTAACAGGACGCTGCCTTTTACATTACTCATTGAAGATGCCGCATGCGCCAGCATCGCTTTACCATTTTGTCTGAGACTGGCTTCATTATTAATGTCGGGTAAAATCACAATAAACGGTGCAATTCCCGTTTGTTGGCGAAAAAGCTCGGCTTTACGTGCGATCTC
>NZ_JASOKQ010000093.1:0-296 GCF_030216265.1 Corynebacterium sp. UMB0012 | reverse complement strand
ATACTTATTTAAGCTTTCGAGAGATGGAACTTCTTTAAGTCTTCCTTAAGTATGAGCAAATTTTCTTAAAGCAAATTTTTACATTAGATTTTCTATGCTATAATATCTAAGACTAAATAAAGATACGATTTAGGCTAAAATAATTAAAGAGATAAATTTAAGGAGAGATTTTGCGTGTTTGGATTAGGATCTAAAAATATTGGGATTGATTTGGGAACTGCCAACACACTCGTTTATATTGAAGGTAAAGGCATCGTTTTGCGTGAGCCTTCTGTTGTTGCTAAAAATACTCAAAC
>NZ_JASOKQ010000092.1:0-297 GCF_030216265.1 Corynebacterium sp. UMB0012 | reverse complement strand
GACGACACAAACTTTCGCATTTTCGTAAATACGCAATTTTGCCGCACGGTATTGCTGCAAACCAAACGGATAGCGGTCCATATGATCTTCAGTCACGTTCAGAATGGTCGCCGCCACCGCCTGTAAGCTGGAAGTGGTTTCCAGCTGGAAGCTCGACAGTTCCAGCACGTACAGTTCGCACTCAGCATCAAGCAGCATCAACGCTGGCAGGCCAATATTGCCACCCACACCAACGTTAACCCCCGCCGCTTTCGCCATTTCACCCACTAGCGTGGTGACCGTGCTTTTGCCGTTAGA
>NZ_JASOKQ010000091.1:0-297 GCF_030216265.1 Corynebacterium sp. UMB0012 | reverse complement strand
CATCGATGATATATCAGGTGATGAATATGAGTAAAAAATTATCTGAATTTCTTCCTAAAGCATTTCATACTACTTGGAGGATAGCATTAAACTCAAATATATTGCATGTTGTTGAAAAAGGTGGTCGTGGATCAGGTAAATCATCTGGCATAGCACACATAATCGTTCAATTGATTATGAGATATCCTGTAAATGCTGTGGCCATTAGATATGTCGATAATACGATTGAGCTATCTATTTTTGAACAGATTAAGTGGGCAATTGAAGAACAAGGTGTGTCTAAGTATTTTAAAGTAA
>NZ_JASOKQ010000090.1:0-299 GCF_030216265.1 Corynebacterium sp. UMB0012 | reverse complement strand
GAGGGTGTCAGGAAGTTTGTGTGTGAGGCTCTGATCTAGAAGGAGTTTCACCGATAATGACTACGGTGTCACCGAAGAAAAACCATGACCCGGCGAGGGTCAACGAGATCAGCGAGAAGCTGATGGAAAACCCTGAAATCGCCAGCTTGATCAGCGAGTTGTCGAGCTCCGCTGATGATGCAAGCGAGCTGGTCAAAGGCTTGCTGCAAGCATCGATCAACGCTGGTCTTAAGGCGGAGATGGATGCGCACTTGGGCTACGGCCTTTGCGACCGCAAAGCGAAATCCCAGGTCGAAACC
>NZ_JASOKQ010000089.1:0-300 GCF_030216265.1 Corynebacterium sp. UMB0012 | reverse complement strand
TAAAATGAAAGTAAGAAAAGCAGTTATTCCAGCAGCTGGATTAGGTACTAGATTTTTACCTGCAACTAAGGCTATGCCTAAGGAAATGGTACCAATTGTTGATAAACCAACAATTCAATTTATCGTAGAAGAAGCACTAGCTTCAGGAATCGAAGATATTTTAATTGTGACAGGCAAAGCCAAACGTCCGATTGAAGATCATTTCGATTCAAATGTTGAACTAGAAAATAACTTAAAAGAAAAAAATAAAACCGATTTATTGAAATTAGTCGAAGAAACAACGGATGTTAATTTACATTT